>WGCB01000380.1 GCA_015494005.1 Caldilineaceae bacterium | reverse complement strand
AGGTGAGAAGCAGGGGAGTTGGTGGCAAGAGCGGCGGGGGTACACCCGGCTCCATCTCGAACCCGGCAGTTAAGCCCGCCAGCGCCGATGGTAGTGCAGGGGCGACCCTGTGTGAGAGTAGGCCGTCGCCAACTCCCCTTCCCTTTTTGACAGCTCTCTGTTCTAGCTCGATCTGAGCGCACACTTCAAAATTGATGGAAGACAACCCTCCGATACGTCCATTTCATGCGCAGCGGAGTTGGCCGAACAATCGCTTCGGCGCCATCGCGTACCCCTGCTTCCGTCCCCAACCTGTGAACAATCGAACCCTGGAGCTGCCAGACTCGTTGACGCCAACCGTCAACAGCGGTCTGGCTTTTTGTTGTGCCAGAAAAATCCCCCCTGTCCCTTCCCTGTGAGCATCGTTGACCCGCCCCATGTGATCCCGCATGCCTACTGGCCTTGCAACACACATCGCTCTGTCCTGGCACAGAGCCTGGGAGAACTGCCATGAGACTTGCCGCCGTCATTTTGGCTGCCGGCTACGGCACCCGCATGAAATCGAAACTGCCCAAGGTCCTCCACCCCCTGGCCGGGCGCGCGCTCGTGGAGTGGAGCGTGGAGGCGGTGGAAGGGATCAGCCATGAACCGCCCCTGGTGGTGATCGGCCACGGCGGTGAACAGGTGAAAGAGCTCCTGGGCTCCCGGGTGCGCTACGCGGTGCAGGAGGAGCGCCTGGGCACAGGACACGCAGTCCTCCAGGCTCGGGGACAGCTCCAGGGCACAGCCGACGCGGTGCTGGTCATCTACGCGGACATGCCCCTGCTTCAGGAAGCCACGTTACGACATTTTGTGGACGTCTTCGCGGAGAATTGGAAGCAGGGCAATCTGGCCATGGCCATGCTCACCGTGGAGCGGGAGGATCCCCAGGGCTTCGGCCGAGTGGTGCGCAACCAGGCGGGAGAGGTCCAAGCCATCGTGGAAGAGGTGGATTGCACCCCCGAACAGCGGCAGATCCGAGAGCTCAACAGCGGCATCTACTGCTTCGACGCCGCCTGGCTGTGGGCGAATCTGCCCAATGTGCCCTTGAGCCCCAAGGGAGAGTACTACCTGACGGATCTGGCCGGCATGGCCGTGGAGCAAGGATTGCGGGTGGTGGCTGCCCCAGCCCCCCTGGAAGATGTCTACGGCATCAACACCCGGGGGCATCTGGCCGTGGCTGGGGAGGTGCTGCGCCGTCGCATCGCGGAGCGGCACATGGCGGCCGGTGTCACCATTGTGGACCCCAGCGCCACCTATATCGACGCCCAGGTGACCATCGGACCGGACACGGTGATCCTGCCAGGCACGCTCCTGCAGGGATCCACCCAGATCGGCGAGGACTGTGTGATCGGGCCCCACAGCCAGATCCGGGATAGCCGGATCGGGAACGGCTGCCGGGTGATCCAGTCGGTGGTGGAGCAGGCCCGCATGGAGGATGGCAGTGAGATCGGTCCCTTCGGCCATCTGCGCAGCGGCGCTCATCTGGGCCCCGGCGTTCACATGGGGAACTTCGGCGAGGTGAAGAACAGCTACCTGGGGCCAGGGACCAAAATGGGACACTTTAGCTATGTCGGTGATGCCACGATCGGTGCCAATGTCAATATTGGGGCCGGGGTCATCACCTGCAACTACGACGGAGCTCGCAAGCACCCCACTGTCATCGAGGATGGCGTCTTCCTGGGCAGTGACACCATGCTGGTGGCCCCGGTTCGCCTGGGCCAAGGAGCCCGGACAGGCGCCGGTTCCGTGGTCACCCGGGATGTGGAGCCCGGAGAGCTCGTCTACGGCGTGCCTGCTCGTCCGCCATCAAGCCAGGGCGAGGAAAAGAGCCAGCCGTAGGGCTCAGCAAGACAGTTCGTGAAAATCTACCGTTCAAATTTCAAGGAGTCATTTTGTGGACGTTGAACCTGCTCTAGCGGGAGTGCTGTTTCTGCTGCTGGCCTTCATGGTCGCCTTGACCGCCGGTGCGGAGGTGGCCCTGGCCTCGGTGAGCCGCAGCCAGGTCCGTCAATGGCACGAGAAAGGTGTGCCCCGCTCAGCCCTGCTCAGCGCCTTGCTGGACAACCCCACCCGTTTCCTCAGCGCCTTGACCATGGCGAAGAGCGCCGGCTTTGTGGGTGCGGGCGTGCTGGTGGCCTGGTTCGCCCTGGCCCGGGAGTGGACCCTGCTCCTGCTGGTGACGGTCTGGCTCCTGACCTGGGCCGCCCTGATGGGGTTCCAGGTCCTGGGCCGGGCCCTGAGCCTGCGTCAGGGGGAGCAGGCGGCCCTGAACTTTGCTCCCCTGATCCACGGGCTGACCACGCTGCTGGCCCCGTTGGCCGGCCTGTGGCAAGCCATGGGCGGCCGAGTGAGCGGCGAGCTGAGTGGCCTGGGCCAGGAGAGCCTCTTCCTGGACGAGGAGGGGCTGCGCCTTCTCCGTCACCTCGCGGACCGGGAGGTGACCATGGACGAGGACGAGAAGCAAATGATCGCCGGCATCTTCGATCTGGGCGAGACGGCGGTGCGGGAGGTGATGGTTCCTCGCATCGACATGGTGGCCATCCCCAGCCATGCCACCTTGCAGGAGGCTATCCAGGTGATCCTGGAGAAGGGACACAGCCGCATCCCCGTCTACACCGAGAACGTGGACCGCATCGTGGGCCTGCTCTACGCCAAGGATCTCCTGCGCTGCTTCCAATCCGACTGCGACCAGGACACGGTGGCGGGGCTCCTACGCCCGGTCTACTACGTGCCCGAAAGCAAGAAGATCGATGACCTCTTCAACGAGATGCGTCGCCGTCAGGTCCACATCGCCATCGTGGTGGATGAGTACGGGGGCACCGCCGGCCTGGTGACCATCGAGGACTTGCTGGAGGAGATCGTGGGCGAGATCCGGGACGAGTACGACACGGAAGAGCCCATCCTGCAACAGCTCGGCCCGGATCGCTTCATCTTCAATGCCCGCATGCCCCTGGACGACGTCTCGGAGCTCCTGGACACCGAGCTGGAGGCGGAGAACGTGGACACCCTGGGCGGCTTCATCTACAGCCAGCTGGGGCACGTGCCCGAGGCCGGGGAAACGGTGGAGTGGGAGGGCTGGCGTTTCACCGTGCTCTCCGTGGTCTCCCGGCGCATCGAAAAGGTGCGGGTGGAGCGGCTAGAGAGCCCCACGTCCAGCAGTGCCATGGCGCCCAGCAGTTCCACGGCAGACGCCGATCAGGAGGCCGGAACGTCCACCTCGTCGGCTGCCTCCCAGAGCAGCCAGCGCTCCAAGGGGTGGTCCATCCTGGGGCTGCTCTTCTGAACCCGGGAAACCCCGCCGTCCAATCGCATTTCTCAGCCCGGAGGAGGCCCAGGATGACCGAATTCACACCGGAGACGTTGATCCAGCAGGCCTTGGAAGCCCGCAAGCAGGCCTATGCCCCCTACAGCCGCTACCGGGTGGGGGCAGCGGTCCTCTGCGAGGACGGCACGGTGGTCACCGGCTGCAACGTGGAGAACGCCTCCTACCCGGCCACCATCTGCGCGGAGCGGGTGGCCCTGACCAGCGCGGTGGCCCAGGGTAAGCGCACGTTCGTGGCCCTGGCCGTGGCCACCGCCACCGGGGGATCCCCCTGCGGCATCTGCCGGCAGGTGATGGCCGAGCTGGGCCCCGACATGGTGGTCTACATCAGCGACGCGGTAGGGAACTTCCGGGCCACCACGGTGGCGGAACTCCTGCCAGACTCCTTCACCGGGGAGCAGCTCCTCTAACCCCTGTCGCCCTCCCCCGCAGGGAGGCGGAAGGCGATCGGACCCTGTTTTTTTCCCCGACCCAGGTTGGGGCCACGCGTCCCCTTACCTGGGTCATTTCATTGACTTTTCCCCGCCTCTTTGTTATCTTTCCCCCATGAACGTACCGGCTCTGGTCACTGCTCACCAGCTGCGCCAACGGGAGTATCTCCTGCGGATCACCCGGGCCATGACCTCGCGCCTGGACCTCCCGAGCCTGCTGCGGCTGATCCTGGCCAGCGCCGCGGAGATGGTCCGCTGCCCTGCCGGCATGATCGTCCTGCGGGAGGATCCCACCCTGCTGGGCCGACCCATTCACCCTCCCGAAAACCAGGCCCGCTTCCAGGTCCGGGCCATCTACGGCATCCCAGCCAAACTGCTGCCCGCCTTCCAGCCCCTGCTGGAGGACATCCATCTGACCAGCCCAGACGTGGCCACGGACTTCGACGAGGTGGCCATTGGTCCCTCGGGCGAACTCTACATCCGGGACCTTCAAGCCCGGGTGCGCCAGGTGGAGCAGCGGCTGGGGGTGCAGCTGGGCTCGGTCATCGCCCTGCCCCTCCTCTTTGAGGACGAGCTGCTGGGGGTGATCTACCTTTTCGGTGGGGACACGTCCTTCTCCCAGTTGGACTGGGAATTCCTGCAGGGCTTCGCGGACCAGGCCGCCATCGCCGTGCGCAACGCTCGCCTCTACCAGCAGCTGGCCCAGGAGCGGAGCGTCCTGGCCACCATCATCGAGCACACCGCGGACGGCATCATGATCCTGGACCCGGACCGGCGGGTGCAGGTGATCAACCAGGCCATGGCCGCCCTCATCGGCATGGCCCCCTACGAGGCGGTGGGCAAAGCCTGTCACCAGATCCTGCCCCTGCAGAACGTGGAGGGAACCAACCTCTGCCAGGAGGACGCGCCCCTGGAGCCTG
Organism: Caldilineaceae bacterium; assembly: GCA_015494005.1. Taxonomy (GTDB): domain Bacteria; phylum Chloroflexota; class Anaerolineae; order Caldilineales; family Caldilineaceae; genus S144-5. The sequence continues at coordinate 5,996 of WGCB01000380.1, read as the reverse complement.
GCTCCGACCAGAGCTTCCGCTGCGAGGGGGATCTGGAGCGCCCAGGTGGGGGACACATCTCCCTGGCCGTGACCTTCACGCCCATTTTCGACGAGAACAAGCAGCTGGTTTACATCATCGTCAACGTGATGGACATCACCCGCTTCCGGGAAGAGGAGGAGACCAAGTCCACCTTCGTCTCCATCATCAGCCACGAGCTGAAGACCCCGGTGGCTATCATCAAGGGCTATGCCCAGACCCTGGCCCGACCCGACGCGGAATGGGACCCGGAGACGGCCCGGCAAGGCCTGCAGATCATCGAGGAAGAGGCGGACCGGCTGGAGTCCCTCATCGACACCCTGCTGGACGTGAGCCGGATCCAGGCTGGTGGCCTGCACCTGGACATCGCCGACGTGGACCTGCGCCGGCTCTTGGAGCGCCTGGTCCGAGACTACGCCACCCAGACGGACAAGCATCGCATCGAGCTGGACCTGCCCGAGGATCTGCCCATCATCTCCGGGGACGAGGAGCGACTGCGCCAGGTCTTCACCAACCTGCTGAACAACGCGCTGAAATACTCGCCGGAGGGCGGGGTGATCCGCATCGGGGCCTGGGTGGAGGAGAAACCCCAGGACGGCAAAACCCAGCGCCGGGTGGTGATCTACGTGGCCGACCAGGGCGTGGGCATCCCGGAGAGCGAGCTGCCCAACATCTTCGACCGCTTCTACCGGGTGGACAGCAGCCTGCGGCGCAGCACAGCCGGCGCAGGGCTGGGCCTCTTCCTGGTGCGGGCCATCGTGGAGGCCCACGGTGGCCAGATCTGGGTGCGCAGCGAGCTGGGCAAGGGCACCACCGTCTTCGTGGCCCTGCCCCTGGACGACGAAATGTCCAGTTGAGCGCCCGAACCATCCTGCCGATCACTCAGCGATCCTTCCCCCGTCGCTGGTTGACCATCCATCGTTCCATCATCCATCCCACCTCCACCTCACTTCCACGAAGGCTGGACTCTATGCGACTGGTTCTCGAAAAACGCCTGGAACGCTCTCGAACGGCGGAGTTCCTCGTTCCCATCCTCTCCATTCTCCTGGCCCTGGTCTTCAGCGGCATCCTGCTGGCCATCTTCGGGGCCAATCCCTGGGAAACCTACGTGGCCATGGCCGAGGGAGCCTTCGGCAGCACCTACGGCCTGAGCGAGACCATGGTCAAGGCCATCCCACTCATGCTGACCGGCCTGGCTGTGAGCATTGCCTTCCGCATGCTCTTCTGGAACATCGGCGCGGAGGGGCAGCTGGCCTGGGGCGCCATCGCCGCCACCTGGGTGGCCCTGTTCCTGCCGGAGCGCATCGGCGGCCTGCCGGGCTGGGCCTTCCTGCCCCTCATGTTCCTCCTGGCTTTCGCCGCGGGGGCCATCTGGGGGCTGATCCCGGGCATCCTCAAGGCGTACCTGAACGTGAACGAGATCATCACCACCCTCATGCTGAACTACGTGGCCCTGCTCTGGATGCAGTACCTCTACACCGGCCCCTGGAAGGATCCCCAGGGCTTCGGCTTCCCGGGCACGGCCCAGTTCCCCGAGGCGGCCTGGCTGCCCCGGCTGCCCCTGGATTTCGGTCGGGTCCACTACGGTTTGGTCATCGCCATCGTGGCCGCCTTCCTGCTGTGGATCGTCCTGGACCGGACCAAGTGGGGGTACGAGATCCGGGTCATCGGCCACAATCCCCAGGCAGCCCGCTACGCCGGCATGGACATCGCCCGCAACATCGTGCTGGTGATGCTCATCAGCGGCGGACTGGCTGGCCTGGCCGGTTTCAGCCAGGTGGCCGGTGTGGCCCATCGCCTCCAGAACGGCATCGCGGTGGGGGATGGCTTCACCGCCATCATCGTGGCCTGGCTGGCCAAGCTGAACCCCTGGGCTGTCCTCCTGGTGAGCGTGCTCCTGGGTGGGCTGAGCACCGGCGGCGATCAGCTGCAGATCACCATGGGGCTACCCGCGGCGGTGGCCGGCGTCCTCCAGGGATCCATCCTCTTCTTCGTGCTGGGCGGGGATGTCTTCGTCAACTACCGCCTGCGCCTGGTCCGCCCCTACGCCGAGGAGGTGGTCCTGGAGGAGGCCCTGGCCGTGGAGGAGGTGGAGCCCAGCGGCTGAGTCGAGAGTTGTCCCTGTTCGCGCCGTTTTCGTTCTTTTCCAGCCATTTTTCAGGAGAAGTTTTCAGGAGAAGCTTTCCATGTCCCTTGCTCTGCTTGTTTCTATCCTGGCCGTGACCATCCAGGCCGGCACCTCCCTGGTCTTCGCCTCGGTGGGGGAGATCTTCACCGAACGCTCCGGCGTCCTGAACCTGGGGCTGGAGGGCATCATGATCATGGGCGCGGTGACCGCCTTCGCCACCGCGTTCCACACCGGCAGTCTCCTCCTGGCGGTGATCGTGGCCATGCTGGTGGGAGGTGTCCTGGCCACCATCCACGCCTTCCTCTCCGTCACCCTGCGGGCGGATCAGGTGGTGAGCGGCCTGGCCCTCACCCTCTTCGGCATCGGCCTGAGCAGCTTCCTGGGCCAGCGCCTGGGGCCGGAGGGCAAGCCCCTGGTGGGTCTGGTGGGCCCCAAATTCTCCGAGGTCCCCATCCCCGGCCTCAGCCAGATCCCGGTGGTGGGCGAGGCCCTCTTCAGCCAGGATCTCCTGGTCTACCTCATGTACATCCTGGTGCCGGTGGCCAGCTACCTCCTCTACCGGACCCGCCTGGGCCTGCATCTGCGGGCCGTGGGGGAAAGCCCGGACACGGCCGACGCCATGGGCGTTTCTGTGGCCCGGGTGCGCTACCTGGCCACCATCGGCGGGGGGATGCTCATGGGGCTGGGAGGAGCTCACCTGAGCCTGGCCTACACCCCGGGCTGGACGGAGAACCTCACTGGCGGCCGGGGCTGGATCGCCATCGCCCTGGTCATCTTCGCCACCTGGGACCCCTTCCGGGCCGTGCTGGGGGCCATCCTCTTCGGCGGGGTGAACGCCATCCAGTTCCGGCTCCAGGCCGCCGGGGGGAGCGTCATCCCCGCGGCCGTGCTGGCCATGATGCCCTACATTCTCACCATCATCGTGCTCACGGTCATCACCGTCTACGAGAACGTGAGCCGCCGCCTGGGCGCACCGGCTGCCCTGGGCATCCCCTATGTCCGAGGGGAGCGGTAGGCCCTCCTCGGGAGCTGTTCTGTCCGCGCCGTCTTCCATCCGCCTCTTCCTTCGAGGCGGATTTTTCATTGGGGGTGGCTTTTTCGCAGGCAGCGAGACGTGCACCCCTTTGTGAAAAGTGCTACAATTGTTGTAGTGGAAATGTGCCCTGAGAAAACGGACGAGAATTGGCCTCTGGGCCGATTTGCAGCACTGTTTTGAGCGCAACATTCACGTACACGCATCCACACGAGGAGGTGTTGGAATGAGCGAACAGGGTTATCGCATCGAGCGGGACAGCCTGGGCGAGGTGAAGGTCCCGGCGGACGCCCTCTACGGCGCCCAGACCCAGCGGGCGGTGGAGAATTTTCCTGTCAGCGGCCTGCGTTTTCCCCGGCAGTTCATCCGGGCCCTGGGGATGATCAAGGGGGTGGCGGCTGCGGTCAACCAGGATCTGGGGCTGATGGAGCCGGACATGGCCGCGGCCATCCAGGAGGCGGCCAAAGAGGTGGAGGAGGGCCAGTGGGAAGACCAGTTCCCCATCGACATCTTCCAGACCGGCTCGGGCACCAGCACCAACATGAACGCCAATGAGGTGATCGCCACCCTGGCCAGCCGCAAGCTGGGGCGCAAGGTCCACCCCAACGATCACGTGAACATGAGCCAGAGCAGCAACGACGTGATCCCCACGGCTATCCACGTCTCCGCCTACCTCTCCGTGGAGGAGACGCTGCTGCCGGCCCTGGCCCACCTGAAGGAGACCATCGACAAGAAGGCGGCAGAGACGGACCACGTGGTGAAGACAGGTCGCACCCATCTCATGGACGCCATGCCTGTGCGCATGAGCCAGGAGATGAGCGGTTGGAGCAGCCAGATCGCCCACGGCATGGACCGGGTGCGGGCGGTGTTGCCTCGCCTGGCCCTGCTGGCCCAAGGCGGGACGGCCGTGGGCACGGGCATCAACGCTCACCCCGAGTTCGGCCGTCGTTTCGCGGCCAAGATGGCGGAGCGGACCGGCCTGCCTTTCGAGACCAGCCCCAACTACTTCGAGAGCCTGAGCAGCCAGGACACGGCGGTGGAGCTGAGCGGCCAGCTGAAGGTCATCGCGGCCAGCCTGATGAAGATCGCCAACGATCTGCGCTGGATGAACAGCGGCCCCATCGCCGGCCTGGCCGAGATCGCCCTGCCGGCCCTGCAGCCGGGCAGCAGCATCATGCCAGGCAAGATCAACCCGGTGATCCCCGAGGCGGTGACCATGGTCTGCGCCCAGGTCTTCGGCAACGATGTGAGCATCACCGTCGGGGGGCAGGCTGGCAACTTCCAACTGAACGTGATGCTGCCGGTCATTGCCCACAACCTGCTGGAGAGCATCAAGATCCTGGGCAACGTGAGCCGCATCCTGGCGGACAAGGCCATTGCGGGCTTCACGGTGAACGAGGAGCGCATCGCCTCCTTCGTGGACCGCAATCCCATCCTGGTGACGGCCCTGAACCCGGTCATCGGTTACGAGCTGGGGGCCAAGATCGCCAAGCGGGCCTACGCGGAGGGGCGCACGGTCAAGGAGGTGGCCCTGGAGATGACCGATCTCACTCCGGAGGAGCTGGACGAGATCCTGGATCCCCGCAAGCTCACCGAAGGCGGGATCCACAAGGCCTAGCCGTCTTTCTCCAGGAATCTGCCGGCTGTTCCCCTGCTTTTCCGGCCATGAAAGAAGCCCCGGTCGACTCGACCGGGGCATTTTCGTGTGCGGTTCTGCTCCGAGTGGGCTAGGGCAGGTAGTTGAAGGGGTTGCGGGGCACGCCCTGGTAGCGGATCTCGAAGTGGAGATGGGGGCCTGTGCTGCGGCCCGTGTTGCCCACGGTGCCGATCTGCTGCCCCTTGGCCACGCTCTCTCCCTGGCGCACGTAGATGCTGTTCATGTGCCCGTATAGGCTCACGAAGCCGTTGCCGTGGTCGATCATCACCATGGTGCCGTAGCCGCTGTTCCAGCCGCCGGCCCTGGCCGCGATGACGTAGCCGCTATCCGCCGCCTTCACCGGCGTGCCTGTCCATGCGCCGATGTCCAAGGCCCGGTGGCCGCCCCAGAAAGGCTGGGTGATGGTGCCGCTGGTGGGCCAGACGAAGACGCCACTGCCCTTGGTGGCCCCCTGCGGAGCTGGCCCGTTGTAGGCCACCACCCGGCGCGGAATGTAGGGCTTGATGCCGTGGGGGATCACCAACTGCATTCCCACGGAGAGGGGCGTGTTGATGCTCTCCAGCCCGTTCAGCGGGTAGTCCGCGATGGCCTGGGTCTCCACCTTGTACTTGGTGGCGATGGAGGAGAGGGTGTCCCCGGGCTGGACCACGTGCAGGGCCCCGTCCACCGGCAGGATGACCAGCCGATCACCCACCCGCAGCAGGTCCGGGTTGGATTCCAGGGTGGGGTTGGCCCACTGGATGGTCTCTGGTCGCAGGCCGAATTTGGCAGCAATGCCCAGCACCGTGTCCCCGGGGCGCACCACGTAGGTCCGGATCTCCGGCGCCTGCGGGGCCGTGATCTCCTCCACGACCGTGCTGATGTCGCTGGCCGTCGTGACGGATTGGGCCGCTTCCTGCTGGGTGGAAGAGAAAGGCACGACCGCCCGTTGGAGCGTTTTCTCGCCGTTGTTGTGCGCCTGCACCAGCTCCGGAGAGCCGGGGAGGGCGACCTGGGGCTCTTCGGCCTGGTCAGCCAGACCAGGCATGCCCCTCAAGGAGATCTGCCAGGAGGAGAGATCCATCTGGCTCAGCACCAACACCAGAGCCACCACGACCAGCACTGCCAGATGGCTGGCCAACCGCACCGGGGTGACCTGGTCACCGATGAAGCGGTTGAGC
>WGCB01000379.1 GCA_015494005.1 Caldilineaceae bacterium | reverse complement strand
GGGCCAGGGCCCGGTCATAGCTCTCGATGGCCTCCGGGTAGCGCTCCTGGAGACGCAGGACCAGCCCCAGGTTCTCGTGGAAGAGGGGTTCGTCCTCCTGCAAGGCCAGGGCCGCCCGGTACTCCTCCTCGGCCTTTCCCCAGTTCTCCAGCTCGTAGTAGACATCCCCCAGGGAGTTGTGCAGCCAGGGATCCGCGGGGTCCAGGGCGATGGCCTGCTGGTAGCTGGCGATGGCCTGGGTGTGCTGCCCCATCTCGAAGAGGACATCCCCCAGGAAGGCGTAGTGCAGGGCCGTGCCCTCCCCCAGGGCGATGGCCGCCTCCAGGTCCGCCCTGGCCTGCTCCAGGTTGCCCTGGCCATAGCTGGCCTGGGCTCGCTGGTAGTAGAAATCCCCCAGCCCGGTGATGTCCGAGGCGCCCAACTCGATGGCCTTGCTGGCGTCGGCCACGGCCTGGGGGAGCTGCCCCAGGGCCCGGTAGGCCCGGCCCCGCACGTTGTAGGTCCGGGCGGATTCGGGCGCGTTCTCCCCGCCCAGCTGGATGGCCTGGGTGGCGTCGGCCACGGCCTGCTCGTACTGGCCGGTGTAGAGGTAGGCCAGGGCCCGGGCGTGGAGCATGGCGGCCCGCTCCTGGTCGCTCAGCCCCTGGCTCAGAGCCACCGCCTGCTCCGCATCCGCCAGGGCCTCCGGGTATTTCCCTTGCTCGCTGAAAATGTAGGAGCGGTAGGCGTAAGCCGTGGCCAGCTTCGGATCCAGGGCGATGGCCTGGTTCAGGTCGGTCAGGGCCGCCTCCAGCTTGCCCTGTTCGCTCTGCACGTAGCCCCGCTGAGCCAGGATGTCCGCCTTCTCCTGGTCGTCCGTGGCCAGGGCCAAGGCCTGGGAGAAGTTCAGGCTGGCTTGCTCGTATTCCCCCAGGTTCAGCATGGCCTGGGCCAGGCGGTAGTGGGCGGCCAGGAGGTTGCGCCGGCTGTCCAGATCCGTGGTGGCGGCCTCCACCTCCTGCTCCAGGGCTGCCTTCAGGTCCTGGATGGCCTGGTCGAAGTGGCGGAGCTGCAGGTGGACGTAGCCCCGCCGGGCCAGGGCCTCGGGGTGGCCGGGATCCTGGGCCAGCACCCGATCCAGATCCGCCAGGGCGTCCTGCCAGCGGGCCATCTTCACGTAGATCTCCGAGCGTCTGAGCAATGTCAGGGGGTTGTCTGGCTGCCGCTCCAAAATCCGGCCAAGATCAAGGAGTGCCTCGTCCCAGCGCTGGAGGGTCGCCAGGATCTCCGCCCGAGCTTGGAGCAGGGGAACCGGGTCCGCGTCGGGCAGGGCCCCCTGCTGGAGGAGATCCAGGGCCGCGCTGTAGTCGGCCAGAGCCGCCTCCGGGGATCCCTGGGCCTGGTAGGCCTGGGCCCGACCGGCCAGGGCCTGGAGCCGCTCCTCCGCGGAGGGGTCGTCGTCCAGGGCTTTGGTGAACTCGGCCACGGCCTTGTCCATGTCCCCCTGCTCCAGCGCGGACTGGCCCCGTTGGACGGCTTTGCCAGCCCCGCCGCAGGCCGCCAGGATCCCCAGGGCCAGGAGCAGCACGGCCAGGAGGGGGAAGGTCGGTCGAGTCCGCGAGGAGGGGGACGGGTGGCTGGTGTTCATGGATAGAGCGCTCCTGAGAGCCAGCTGGATCCGTCCACAGCCCGAGCTGGGGGATTTTCCCCTGTTTTTTCGAGCTTGCAAACTTACCCGTCTGGTCTTACGCTATGGTTAAACAGGCACACGAGCCCGGTGTCGGAATGCAAGAAATGCCCACGGGAAACCGTTCAGGAAGATGAGGATACCAAGGGGCTCCAGGGATCGCCAAATCGAGGGCCCCAAAGGGAACAGATGGCAGTTTTCATCGGTTTTCACCCTTGATGTGGACCAGAGAAACCCAGAAAATCGAGGAGGATGCGGATGGTCGATCAACAGGTATTGGCCTGGGTCTGGATGGTGCTGGCCATTTTCTTCTTCGTGGCCGAGATCTTCACCACCGGCTTTTTCATCATCATCTTCGGTGTGGGGGCCCTGCTGGCCAGCATCGCTGCCTTCCTGGGCGTGGGCTTTGTGGGCCAGCTCCTGGTCTTCGTGCTAGGCTCGGCCGTCGCCCTCTTCCTGACCCGCCCCCTGGCCGAGCGCATCTCCCGGCCAGAGCCCCAGGGCGTGGCCATCGACCGGGTCTTGGGCAAGCGGGCCGTGGTCCTGCAGACCATCGACCCCATCGCCAACACGGGCATGGTGCGGGTGGAGACCGAGGAGTGGCGGGCCGAGTCCGTGGACGACACCGTGATCCCCAAGGGCTCCGTGGTGGAGGTGGTGGGCGTGGAGGGTGTGCGCCTGAAGGTGCGCCCCCTGCCGCCCCCGTCCCAAGGAGGGGACCGCCCTCCCCAAACGTGATGGGGGGCGATTCGACCCCGCCATGCCGACCCCGAACCGGGCTTGCCTTTTCGCTACATCGTTCTGAACCGATCGATTCCCCCAGTTTTGCAGACGGAAGGAGAACTCCATGACTGCCGGAACCATTTCAGCCGTGATTCTACTCATTCTCATCGCCCTGTTCCTCTTCATCCTGGCCCTGACGGGCATCCGCATCATCGCCCCCTACCAGAAGGGCGTGGTGGAGCGCCTGGGACGCTTCCAGCGGGTGGCGGACCCGGGCCTGACCCTCATCGTCCCTTTCCTGGACACCCTGCGCAAGGTGGACATGCGGGAGCAGGTGGTGGATGTGCCGCCCCAGGAGGTGATCACCCGGGACAACGTGGTGGTGACCGTGGACGCCATCGTCTACTACGAGGCCACGGACCCGGTGAAGCTGGTCTACAACGTGGCCGACTTCATGACCGCGGCCACCAAGCTGGCCCAGACCAACCTGCGTAACGTCATCGGCGAGATGGAGCTGGACCAGGCCCTCACTTCCCGGGACGTGATCAACGCCAAGCTGCGGGAGGTCCTGGACGACGCCACGGACAAGTGGGGCGTCCGGGTGGTGCGGGTGGAGATCAAGCGCATCGACCCGCCCGCGGACGTGACCCAGGCCATGCACCGGCAGATGAAGGCAGAGCGGGAGAAGCGGGCCGCCATCCTGGAGGCGGAAGGCCAGCGCCAGTCCGTGATCCTGCAGGCCGAGGGCGAGGCGGAGGCGGTGCGCCGGGTGGCGGACGCGGAGCGCTACAAGCTGGAGGTGGAGGCCACCGGCCAGGCCAACGCCATCACCACCGTCTTCAGCGCCATCCGCAACGCCAACCCGGACGACAAGCTCATCGCCATCCAGTACCTGGACACCCTGAAAGAGGTGGCCAATGGCACCGCCACCAAGGTCTTCATGCCCTACGAGGCCTCGGGCATCCTGGGAGCTCTGGGCGGCATCAAGGAGCTCTTCAAAGAGGGCGGCGGGCCGGAGACGCCCTCCGGGAACGGCGCCCAGCCCCCCTCCGGGAACATGGGCTAGCCCCAGCCAGCCCCGTCAGAGCCCCTGGTCATCCTGCATGGCCAGGGGCTTTTTCGTTGCACCGCCGAGGCGCCGATCCCGAAAGCCCATTTTGAGAAACTCGCACCGAAAACCCACGAAATTCAGTTTTATCAAACAAATTATCAATTTTATTGAAATTCCCTCTTGACAAAATCAATTTTCCGATGTATCGTATTCAGTGACAGCAATCGAGGGCTTCGGTTTTTGGACAACAGCCCTGAGTTCGTTCTCCACAAGGAGGCGTGAGATGCAGCACCCAGTGGTCTACACAGCCGAGTACGCGCGAGCATACCAGGAGGATCTCCTGCAGGAGGCCCGCAAACTGTCCGGAGAGCCGAGCCTGCACAGCCACCGCCCAGGACACCGCCTGCTGGCCGGGCTGGGACGGGCCCTGGTGGCCGCCGGCATGACCCTCCAGCAGCGCTACAGTCAACTGGAAGAACAGAACCACCATCGATCCAACTTCCCTGTGAGGCACGCCCAATGAACCAATTTCCCAGCAAATGCCCCATCTGCGGGGCGCCCGAGCTCGTCATCACCAGCTTCCACTGCCGGGCCTGTGACTCCCGGGTGGAGGGCCGCTTCCTGGCCCGCAGCCCCTTCGCTCAGCTCTCCCCGGAGCAGCTCCACTTCCTGGAGCTCTTCGTGAAGAACGAGGGGAAGCTCACCCGCATGGAAGCAGAGCTGGGGCTCTCCTACCCCACCATCCGCAGCCGCCTCCACGAGATCATCCGGGCCCTGGGCTACGAGCCGGGTCGGGAAGAGCCAGCCGCCTCGCCCTCGGTCTCCGCCAAGGAGCGGCGAGCCATCCTGGACGCGCTGGAGAAGGGCGAGATCGACTACGAAGAGGCCATGCGCCGCCTACAAGGAGTGAAGGAGTAAGCCATGAACCGCTACGAGTTTCCGCTGGAAAGCGACTCCCCCCAGATCATCCTCCAGGCCCAAGGGGACGTGACCGTCCAAGGCCAGGAGGGGGCCGTCCTGGTGGTGGAAAGCCTGGGACCCGAGCCATCCCTGGAGCAGACTGGAGCCACCGTGACCCTGAGCTGCGCCCAGGACTGCCAGATCCGGCTGCCGGCCGGGGCCCAGTTGACCGTCAGCGCCGCCGGTGACACCACCATCCGCCAGATGACCGGGCCGGTCCGCGTGGAGGCCGTCTCCGGGGACCTGACCCTGGCCCACGTGGGGACGGTCAAGGTGCGGAAATGTCATGGCGACCTGACCGCCCAGGACGTGGCAGGAGCGTTTGCCGCCAATGTGGGCGGAGACGCCAAGGTGACCGGCGTGGCCCAGGACCTTCGCCTGAACACGGGCGGGGACGCCCTGGTCAAGGCCGTGGCCGGGAATCTGTCCATCAACGCCGGAGCCGACGTGACGCTGTCCGAGCTGAAGGGCTCCGGGGCCAAGGTCAACGTGGGGGGCGATGTGGTCTGCCGCCTGGATGGCCTGGCCGGGCTGAAGGCCAAAATGGTCTGTGGCGGGGAGCTGACAGTGGAGAACAACGGGGAGGTCATTTGTTATGGTATGGGTGTGCATCGGCTGAAAGGTGGCTCCCAGACCCCCTCCCTGGCCATCGCCGCCGGCGGGGACGTGCAGCTGCGAGGCCTCGCCCTGCCGGACCTCCAGGTCCAGGGCCTCTCCCAGGAGCTGGGCGAGCTTGGTGAGCTGGGCGAGAAGTTGGGCAAAGCGGGCGCGGGCCTGGGAGCCGTGGGCGCTCGCCTGGGCGCCCTGCTGGGGCAACGTCTGGCCCGTAAATTCAGCTCCCTGGCCCAGGAAGTGGAGATCGAGATGGGCCAGGAGAAGAAGCGGGAGCACTGGATCAAAGGCACCTGGTCGGCTGGCTTCCGCCACGAGCCCGCGGACGACACCCCGTCTGCAGGCTCGCCCGCCCCAGATTCGGCCGAGGAAGCGCCCGCGCACGAGCCCGTCTCGGACCAGGAGCGCATGGTCATCCTGCGCATGGTGAGCGAGGGCACGATCACCGCGGAGGAGGCGGAGCAGCTCCTGGCTGCGCTGGAGAACTACGAAGAGATCGAGTAGATGGACGGGAGGACGTGATGGCGACTGTAGAGGAACGCATGAAGATCCTGCGCATGGTGGAGGCTGGCACCATCACCGCGGAGGAGGGGGCCAAGCTGCTGGCGGCCCTGGAGCAGAGCCGGAAACGGGAGCGCCAGGCCAGTCGTCAGGCCCCAGAGGGCCCGGCAGGGGCCAGCGCCCGCTGGGTGCGCATTCGGGTCACCGACGAGGAGACGGGCCGGGCCAAGGTGAACATCAACCTGCCCATCGGCCTGGTGAACCTGGGCTTGAAGGTGGGCGCCCGCTTCGTCCCGGACACGGCGGAGCTGAACATGGAGGAGTTGCGCCAGGCCCTTTTCAGCGGCCAGCTGGGCAAGATCATCGAGGCAGTGGGGGAGGACGGCGAGCGGGTGGAGATCTTCCTGGAGTAGCCGCCTCCTGGCCCCAAAAACCGAAACCAGGCCCAACAAACAGGAAGCGGGAGCGCCCACGCGAGGCACTCCCGCTTTTTGTCGATCGGCTCGCCTGTCAGGCCGACCTACTTCAGCGTCAGCAGGAAGGCCACCAGGTCGTTGATCTCCTCCTCGCTCAGCACATCGCCGAAGTTCTGGGGCATGACCCCTTCCGGAAAGCCCTCCACCACGTAGGCGTTGGGATCCAGGATGGACTCCCGCAGGTACTCCTCCGCGGACTTGCCCGGCTCCCGCTCCGCGGCCCGGGTGGCCACGCCAGCCAGGGAGGGCCCGACTAAGGTGACGTCCGGATCCAGGGAGTGGCAGGTGATGCACCCAGGGGCGCCGTTCAAAGTAGTCTGCTTGAAGAGCTCCTCGCCCTTGGCCGGATCCCCTGCCGCGGCCGGGGCGGCCTCTTCCTGGGCGGCTGGGGCCTCCGCTGGGGCGGCCTCTTCCTTCTTGTCACCGCCACCGCAGGCGCTGAGCACCAGCCCCAAGGCCAGCAACAGGGTGAGCAACAGGGCGAACTTTCGTGTACCACGCATAAACCTTTCTCCTTTCGAGTATAAACGAAATCACAGGGGTTTGAGAAGACGGCCAGAGGAGGCCATCTGAAAAGAGGGAATGGCACGGGCAAGTTGCAGCATGCCCGTGCCATTTCTTCCAGCGTTGTCCAAAACGGACGCCTCGCGGCGCCAGCGACTCACCAGACCCGGAAGCCCGGCGAGGTGAGTTGCATTTCGGATATCAGCGTGTAGAGCATGGGCCCGTAGGCGATGATGATCAGGGCGATAGCACCGTAGAGCCAAGGCTTCCAGGTATCCAGCCAGGCCGGCACCGGAGTGGGGTCCGCGGCCTCGGCGATGGGCATCTCCACCGGTTTCTCCAGCCGCTTCTTGTGGGCCAGGGTGCCGATGATCACCCAGTAGAAAAGGATGGCGCTGGTGGTCAGGAGGAGCACGCCCACGAACACCTCGATGAGGAAGGGCGTCCAGGCCGGATCCCGGTAGACAGCCGCGCCCAGCATGGTGCGCCGGGGCACGCCGTAGTGGAGACCCAACAGATGGAAGCCGTTCCCGAAGAAGATCATGCCGAAGAACCAGGTCCAGGCCTGGGCCAGGGCCAGCTTGGGCTTGTAGAGTTGCTTGCCCGTGAGTTTGGGCACCAGCCAGTAGGCGATGCCGAAGAAGGTCAAGGTGGTGGCCGAACCCACGGTCAGGTGGAAGTGGCCAGGGATCCAGACCGTGTTGTGGACGGCCAGGTTCACGTTGTAGGAGGCGTTGGTGATGCCGCTGATGCCACCGAAGGCGAAGAGGATCATGGCCAGGTTCTGGGCTGTGTAGGAGGGGTTGTCCCAGGGCAGTTTGCGGATCCAGCCGAACCAGCCCTTGCCGCCTCGGGCCCGGCCACCGATCTCCAGGGAAGCCGCCACGGTGAAGGCCGTCAGCAGGCTGGGGAAGGCCACGCCGTAGGTGAGGAGCGCGTGGATGAACTTCCAGCCCTGAGGGATGCCCGGGTCCGTGTACTGGTGGTGGAAGCCCACGGGCGTGGAGAGGAGCAGGAAGAGCCAGAAGACCAGGCGGGCCAGGCTGTCGCTGAACATCTTGCCCCCGGCCTGCTTGGGCACCATGCCGTACCAGGCCACGTAGGCGGGCAGCAGCCAGAAGTAGACCAGGGGATGACCGGTGTACCAGAAGTAGGTTCGGGCCAGCAGAGGATCCGTGCCTTTGATGAGCCCCAGGGACCAGGGCAGGAGCATGGTCAGGATCTCCACAGCCACGCCCAGGGTGGCGATCTGCCACATGACCATGGTGATGGTGCTGGCCAGGGCGATGAAGGGGGTCCGCTTGCCCGGGTTCTCCTTCCGCCAGGCGTGGAGGGTGAAGTAGAAGCCATAGCCAGCCACCCAGGAGCCCACCACCACCAGGGTCAGCCCCAGATAGAAGGTCCAATGGGCCTGCATGGGCGGGTAGAACGTGTAGAGCACAGTGGCCAGGTTGGCCAGGAGGGGGTAGGTGGCCATGAGCAGGCCCACGAACATGAGCACGAAGCCCAGCACGTTGATCCAGGGGTACTTCAGAGGGCGGTCCAGGCTCCGGGTGATGGCCGTGGTGAAGAATCCAACGATGAAGAAGGTGGTCCAGACCAGCGCATTGAGCACACCGTGGATGGTCAGGCCCTGATAGTAGGTCTTGAAGGCCGGAGCCGTGTACTTGTAGAGGTCGATCCCCAGATGTTCGAAGCCCTGCATGATGCCTAGAGTGACACCGATGGACAGGGCAGCCATGGCCACGCCGATGTGCCAGCCGGTCAGCTTGTTCTCCAGGCTGAAGCGAGCCTCGCTGCTGTGGGCATCGGCGCCGGCAGCCGGTTGCGGAATGGACTGTACAGACATATATTTTCTCCTCGAAATGGCGCTGGAATTGGTCTCAAGGAAGCTATTGGTTGCTGGCCACGGCCTCTTCCACAATGAGCTTGCCGGCCATGGTGTGGTGCCCCACACCGCAGTACTCGTGGCAGACGAAAACGTACTCGCCGGGCTCCTCGAAGCGGTGAGTCATCTTGGAGATCTGACCGGGCAGGACCATGAAGCTCAGGTTGGTGTCCTGGATGCGGAAGCCGTGCTGGACATCTTTGCTGGTGACGTAGAAGGTCACCTCCGAACCGGCTGGCACCCGGATCTCCCCGGGGACGAAGGTCCAGATCTGGGCCAGAATGTAGGCCTCGTACTTGCCCGGAGCCAGTTCCCGCAGACCCGGCTCGGCCCAGGGGCTGCCCGGCTCGGTGACGGTATTGGGATCCACCCGGCCGTAGACGCCGGGCACCTGAATGCTCAGCGACCAGCCGGCAACGACGATGCCGATCATGAAGATCACAAGCACGGCCACTGAGATGCGAATCCAGATCTGTTCGTATCGGTCTATGTGCATTATTGCGTTGCTCCTCTAGACAGTACGGTGAAATAGACGTTCGACCACAGGGCGATGATGATTAGGACGTAGACCAACATCAATGCCAGTGCCCCTTTCGGGGTGTCCGGATCTTTCATAGCAGCCTCCTAGTGCAAGATGGATTGGAAAGACAAGGATGATTGAATCGTCTGCGTGAATCGCCGCACGGATACAACGATGGTCTACGACAGCAGTCTACGACAGCAACGGTCTACAGGAACGGTTGCCCGAACAAGGTTTGGAGACACCGGCCAGCATCCGCCAGGGCCTCAAGGATAGCAGAGGAAGAGGTGGGCCGCTTCGTAGGCGAAGCGGCTGACCCCTTTGCTCTTCACCGCCTCTGTGGCCAGCAGATCCACGTCCTCGAACATCTCCTCCGAGGTGGGGAGATCGCCTCGATACTCGGCCCGCAGGATGTTCCAGCCGTCCACCAGGAGCAGCGTGGGCTGGAAGCGAATGGAGCCGTCCTCTGCCGACTCGTAGAACAGCTCAAAGCCGCCGCCCACCACGTTCTTCAGCTGCTGGGGCGGCCCAGTGATGAAATGCCAGTTGTCCCCGCCCCCCACCTGGGCCGCGTAGGCCCGCAGCTGCTCCGGCCCATCCCGCTCCGGATCCAGGGAAATGGTGACCATGTGCACCTCTGGGCTCTCGGGATCCAGCTCGCCCAGCCGGGCCTGGACATCCCGCATCACCTGGAAGGTGTCGTCGCAGGCCGCGCCGCAGTGGGTGTACGCGAAGTTGTAGAGCACGATCTTGGCCCGCATATCCTCGCTGGAGAAGCGCTGGCCGTCCTGGTCCGTGAAGACGTAGCTGGGGGCCAGATCGATGCGGGGGAGCACTCGAATGGGCCGGAAGATGGCGAAAGCCAGGATGGCCACCACAGGCAGCCCAGCCAAAACGTACAGCACCTTGGCCTTGTTGATCCTTCCGGGGCGATGCTCCTTTTCGATTTTCGGCTGAGCAAGGCTCTGAACACCCATGAGGCAGTCCTGGATTCGAAGATAGGCGTAGCGGCACGAGGAAAGGTCGAACAGGTCAAGGCCAGCGTGTTGGCTCGATCATGGCGGCCAGGGAATCGGTCGAATGGTTTACAGCAAGGGCATAGTTGTCAGCGCATGGAGACATTGAGGGGATAACAACCCGGCTTTCCAGAAAAGAACGCTCGGATTTCCAGCCCATTGTAACCATGCCTACATTTTTCGTCAAAAACGCGCTAGGTGCCACGCCATGGAAGATGACGGCGTCCGTGCATGGACCAGGAAAGTTGCGAAAACGTGTTTTGGGCAAAAACAGATCCCGGGATGCCGGATCGCCCGGCGTCTCAGCACACCGTAGGCTCCAGGTCCGCCGTGCGGATCACGCGGAGCAGGGTGGTTGCTCTTCGGTTTTCAGGGAGGATGGCTGCTGGGAGCGAGTGGAGCGGCGACTGCCTATCTGGCGCAACGCCTTCACCAACTCTTCCGATTGGATTCCTTTGTTGAAGATGCCGTGGACGCCCAGGGCCTCTAGCTGCATCCGCATGTCCGTGTCCGCCACCGCGGTGAGCACGGCCAGCTTCACGCGAGGATAGGCCCGGGCAATGGCATCCAGGACCAGCAGGCCTTCACCGTCCTGCAGGGCAGGGTCAATCAACAGGATGTCGGGCTGACTGCGGGGGATGGCTTCCAGGAGCTGCTTCCGGGTGGCTGCTTCCGCCACCACCTGGAAATCCGGCTCACGCTCCAAGCGCGCCCGAATCAACGATCTCAGCTGGGTATGATCGTCGGCCACGACAACGCGTATGCGTTTCATGCTAGCTAATGTAGCAGACTAACCTTTCAGGCTCTAGGGACAGATGTCCCCCAAGATCCGGGACAAACACCCCTTGTGGGCAGAATCAGGAGGGGGTGACGGCAGATTTGGCCTGGGAGAGGGGCTCCAAGCCAGGATCGGCCAGGGGAACGCTGAGGGTGACCGCGGTTCCACCCTGGGGACCCGGCTCGATCTCCAGGGTGCCACCCAGGCGGCTGATCCGCTCCCGCATGTTGCGGATCCCATTGCCCTGGGGGTTCTCCAGCTGCCCCAGATCGATGCCCCGCCCGTCGTCGCTGATGCCCAGGAAGAGCCGGTCCGCGGTGGTGAAGAGATGCACCTTCACCCGGTGGGCCTGGGCATGTTTGCGCACGTTGGTCAGGGCCTCCTGGACCACATGCAGGAGCTCCACGGTCTGCTCCGGGGTCAGGCGCTTGCCCGAGGAGCTGTCCATTTCCAGCTCCACGTCCAGGAAGGACTGGGCCCGCAGCTCCCGGACCAGCTCCTCCAGCCCCCGGTGCAGATCCCGGCCCTGGAAACGCTGGGGCCGCAGGTCCAGGATGTAGTTGCGGATGTCCCGGATCACCTCGTTCAGGGCCGCGATGGAGCGGTCCAGCTGCCTGTGACAACGCTCCGAATCCTTGGAGCCGTAGTGCTGGATCTCCTCCAGCATGAGCCCCACCGCGTAGATGGCCTGGATGACGCCGTCGTGGAGGTCCATGCCGAAGCGCTCGCGCTCCTGGAGGATGGCCAACTGCTCCACCTGGCGGTAGAGCTGGGCATTCTCGATGGCAATGGCCGCCTGGGTGGCGAACATCTCCACGATCTCCCGATCCTGCTCCGTGAAGGGGACCAGCCGCTCTTGGCCGTTTTTGTCCACCACCACCTTATCGGTCAGGTAGAGGTCGCCGATCACCTTGCCCTTGGACTTGATGGGCACCCCTAGCAGGGAGTGCATGGGCGGATGGTCCGGCGGGAAGCCCACGGAGCGCTCGTCCTCCTGGATGTTCGGCACCAGGATGGGCTTGCCTTCCCGGATCAGCACGCCCAGCAGCCCCCTGCCCGTGGGCGGCGAGCCGATGCGGCCTCGGGCCTCCGGGTCCAGGCCGGCGGTGTAGAACTGGGCGATGTGCTGCCCTTCCTCGTCCAGGACCCCCAGGGCGCTGTACCGGGCGGAGACCAGATCCCGGCTCAGGTCCACCACCTTCTGGAGCACCATGCTCAGGTCCAGCTCTGTGGTCAGGGCCAGGGCCGCGGCGTGCAGGGATTCCAGCTGCTGGGAGCGGCGATCCAGCTCCACCTGCTGCCGGGTCAGGTTGCGGATGGCCCAGCCCCAGAAGAGGATGGCCCCCACCAGGATCCCTGCCAACTCCAGCAGATCCAGCGTGGGCACCCAGGCCTCGGGGAACCAGATCAGCCGGGCCAGGGTGAGGAACAGCCAGAATAGGACCGGCAGGGAGAGTCCCAGGGTCCAGAGGCGGCGCACGTTCAGAGACGTTTTTTGATGCCCCTTTGGGCCAGGGGGCGGGCTTGCCTGAAGAGTTTGATTCATCGCCTGCTCTCAAGATGTGCTATAATGCCCCCAGTCTACTGGGTGGCAGCCAAGGGGGAATCGCCCGGTGAAAATCGTCTTTCCAGGACGGCGTCTCCAGCGCTCCCCCGTCTTCATCCAGCGCCACATCCAACAGGACACTGTTTGGCATGACACTGTCTGGCATGGCACTGTTTGACATGAGATTGTTTGGCATGACACCGTTCTCTGGCATTATAAAGTCCTGGACCCGGAGGGTCAATTGAAATGCCGTTGCGAATCCTTTTGGTGGACGACCATGAAGTAGTGCGTCTGGGATTGAAGGCCCTGCTCTCCCGGCAGGAGAACTTCAAGGTGGTGGCCGAGGCTGCCACCGGCGAGGAAGCCGTGGAAAAGACCCGGGAGTTCCGCCCGGACGTGGTGGTCATGGACATCCGCCTGCCCGGGAAGAGTGGCATCGAGGCCACCCAGGAGATCGTGGCCGAGCACCCGGACACCAAGGTGATCATCCTCACCTCCTACGCGGACGACGACCTGCTCTTCGAGGCCATCAACGCGGGGGCCTCCGGCTATGTGCTCAAACAGATCGGCAGCAACGACCTGGTGGAGGCCCTGGAGCGCATCGGCCGGGGCGAATCCCTCCTGGACCCCCGCCTGACCCAGAAGCTCTTCCAGCGGGTGAGAGAGGCCTCCCGTCACGTGGAGGGGCAGGCCTTCGCCGAGCTCACCCCCCAGGAGCTGCGCATCCTGGCCCGGGTGGCCGAGGGCAAGACCAACCGGGAGATCGCCAGCGAGGTCTTCCTCAGCGAGAAGACGGTGCGCAACTACGTCAGCTCCATCCTCAGCAAGCTGAACCTCTCCTCCCGCACCGAGGCCGCGGCCTACGCTGTCCGCCACCACATCCACAATCACCTGCCGGCCAGCACGGAATAGGTCGCCGGGCGTTCACCGATCCCAGGCATCTTCCCGGGCCAACATGCCCGGACACCATCCCGACGGACTCATGTACAAGCGCATCGTTGTCAAACTGGGCACCAGCGTCCTCACCGGCGGAACCCGGCGCCTGCATCGGCCCCAGATGGTGGAACTGGTGCGCCAGTGCGCGGCCCTCTATCAACAGGGCAAGGACGTCCTGGTCTGCACCTCCGGCGCGGTGGCCATCGGCCGGGAGCGCCTGGGCTTCCCCGACCTTCCCCCCACCCTTGCCAGCAAACAGATGCTGGCTGCCATCGGCCAGAGCCGCCTGATGGGCATGTGGGAGCAGTTCTTCGACATCTACAACATCAAGGTGGGCCAGATCCTCCTGACCCGGGCCGACACGGAGAACCGGCAGCGCTTCCTCAACGCCCGGGACACCATCGCCGCCTTGCTGGCCTACCGCATCGTGCCCATCATCAACGAGAACGACGCCGTGGCCATCGAGGAGATCAAGGTAGGGGACAACGACAACCTCTCGGCCATGGTGACGGTCCTGGCCGACGCCGACCTGCTCCTCCTGCTCACGGACCAGCCCGGCCTCTTCACCGCGGACCCCCGGGTGGACCCCGAGGCCCGGCTCATCCCCGAGGTGCGGCGCATCGACGACTCCCTCAAGGCCCTGGCCGGGGACAGCCGCACGGGCCTGGGCATCGGCGGCATGGCCACCAAGCTCCAGGCCGCGGACGTGGCCCGCCGAGCTGGCGCGGACGTGATTATCGCCGCGGGCAGCGCGCCGAACGTGATCCAGCGGGCCGTGGCCGGGGAGCCGGTGGGCACCCGCTTCCCCGCCCTGGAGACGCCCCTGGAAAGCCGCAAGCGCTGGATCCTGGCCGGGCCAGCCCCGGCTGGCGCCATCCTGGTGGACGCGGGCGCGGCCCAGGCCCTGGCCCGCAACGGCCGCAGCCTCCTGCCCGTGGGCATCGTCCAGGTGAGCGGCCGCTTCCAGCGGGGGGACACGGTCTTCATCAAGAGCGCCACCGGCCAGATCCTGGGTCGGGGCATCAGCCGCTACAGCAGCCAGGAGCTGGAGCAGATCAAGGGCAGGCAATCCGAGGAGATCGTGGAACGGCTGGGCTACACCTACGGCCCGGTGGCCGTCCACCGCAACGACATGATCATATTGGAGGAGTGAACCGAAATGGCCCAAGTCATGCCGCAACCCACCCAGTTTCAGACCGTCGACCTGACCGCGATGGGCAAAGCCGCCCGCGCCGCCAGCCGCCAGCTGGCCATCCTGACCAGTGACCGCAAGAACCAGGCCCTGCTCGTCATCGCCGACGAGCTGGAGGCCCAGGCCCAGACGGTCCTGGAGCAGAACGCCCAGGATATCGCCGACGGCCGGGCCAACGGCCTGAGCGATGCCTTGCTGGACCGCCTGCTCCTCACCCCGGAGCGGGTGGCCGGCCTGGCCGCGGACGTCCGCAAGGTGGCCGACCTGCCGGACCCGGTGGGCCGGGAGATGGAGGGGCGTGTGCTGCCCAACGGCATGCGCCTGAGCCGCCGCCGCATCCCCATCGGCGTGCTGGGCGTGATCTACGAGGCCCGGCCCAACGTGACCATCGACATCGCCACCCTCAGCCTGAAGACGGGCAACGCGGTCATCCTCCGGGGCGGCAAGGAGACCCTGCGCAGCAACCTGGCCCTGGTCCGGGTGATCCAGGCTGGGCTGGAGAAGGCGGGCCTGCCCCTGGCCGCGGTCCAGTACATCGCCAACCCGGACCGGGCCCTGGTCCGGGAGCTCCTGCGCCTGGACGAGTACGTGGACATGATCATCCCCCGGGGCGGGGCGGGGCTCCATCGTCTCTGCCGGGAGGAGAGCACCATCCCGGTGATCACCGGGGGCATCGGCATCTGCCACCTCTTCGTGGACGAGAGCGCGGACCTGGAGCGCTCCCTGGACGTGATCGAGAACGCCAAGGTGCAGCGGCCCAGCGTCTGCAACGCCCTGGACACCCTCCTGGTCCACCAGGCCGTGGCCCAGGAGTTCCTGCCCCGGGTGGCGGCTCGCCTGGCCCAGAGCGGGGTGGAGCTGCGGGCCGCGGGCCGGGCCTGGGAGATCCTGCGCCAGGGGGATCACGGGGCCAAGGTGCTGGAGGCCGGTCCAGAGGACTTCGACCAGGAGTGGCTGGCCCTGATCCTGGGGGTCAAGGTGGTGGACAGCCTGGACGAGGCCATCGAGCACATCCAGGAGCACAGCACCGAGCACTCGGACGGCATCCTCACGGACAACTGGACCCACGCCACCCGCTTCGTGGACGCCATCAACTCCGCCGCGGTCTTCGTCAACGCCAGCACCCGCTTCAACGACGGCGGGCAGTTCGGCCTGGGCGCGGAGGTGGCCGTCAGCACCCAGAAGCTCCACGCCCGGGGGCCCATGGGGCTGGAGGAGCTCACCACCTACAAGTGGGTGGTCCTGGGCGACATGCACGTGCGTCCCTAGCCCATGCCTGCCAACGTTCCCCCAGACCGCGCCGCCCCCATCGGCGTCTTCGACTCGGGCGTGGGCGGCCTGAGCGTGCTCAAGCAGCTCCTCCGGCTCATGCCCCAGGAGGAGTACATCTACCTGGGCGACTCGGCCCGAGTGCCCTACGGCAGCAAATCCCCGGCCACGGTGCGGCTCTTCGCCCAGCAGTGCGCCCACTTCCTGCTGGAGCGGGGGGTCAAGCTCATCGTGGTGGCCTGCAACACCGCCTCCGCCCTGGCCCTGGAGGCAGTCCAGGCCATGACCGACGCCCCAGTCATCGGGGTGATCCAGCCGGCGGCCCAGGCCGCGCTCCAGGTCACCCGCAACGGACGCATCGGCGTCATCGGCACCCGGGCCACGGTGACCAGCGACGCCTACGCCCGGCAGATCCGGGCCCTGGCTCCCGTCCACCCCGGGCGGAACGGCCGGAGCGGCGACCCGGTCCGGGTCCTCAGCCAGGCCTGCCCCCTCTTCGTCCCGGTGGTGGAGGAGGGCTGGACCGAGCACCCGGCCACCCGGCTCATCGCCCAGGAGTACCTGGCGCCGGTCCAGGAGGCGGGGGTGGACACCCTGGTCCTGGGCTGCACCCACTACCCCCTGCTCAAGCCCCTGCTCCAGGAACTCCTGCCCGGCATCCGCCTGGTGGACTGCGGCGAGCACGCGGCGGTCCAGGCTCGGGCCATCCTGGCCCAGCGGGGGGCCTTGGCCCAGGCGACCGGCCGCAACGGGAACCCAGGCCGCGCTCGATTTTTCGTCACCGACGAACCGGCCACCTTCGAGAGCGTGGCCCAGCGTTTCCTGGGCTTCCCGGTGGCGCCGGTGGAGCGGGTGGTCATCGACCACTGGTTCCCAGAGGAGGCGCCTGGAGTTTAGTGCGTTCAACCATCAAAAAGCCCGGACCGAGAGTGGGCCGGGCTTTTTTCGTTCCTGACGGGGTTCCGATGAGGTGGGCTAGGCTGTGACCTTGGGCCCCGCCGCCTTGACCTCCTCGCTGACGCCGTCCGCGAACTGAAGG
>WGCB01000378.1 GCA_015494005.1 Caldilineaceae bacterium | reverse complement strand
GGGCAAGACCAATCTGCTGGAGGCCGTCTACTACCTGGCCACCAGCAAGTCCTGCCAGGCCCGGGCCGAGCGGGAGGTGGTGGGCTGGAGCGCGGCGGAAGAACCCATCCCCTACGCCCAGATCACCGGACACGTGCAGCGGGGGGAGCAGGAGTTGACGCTGGAGATCCTCTTCACCCCCCGGGCGGACGGGGCGGGCTTCACCAAGCAGATCCGGATCAACGGGGTGGCCCGCCGGGCCCTGGATCTGGTGGGGCAACTGCGGGCCGTGCTCTTCCGGCCCGAGGACATCGTGCTGGTCTCTGGCGGCCCGGGGGAGCGCCGCCGCTACCTGGATATCGCCCTCTGCCAGATGGACCGGGCCTACTGCCAGCACTTGAGCCGATACCAGAAGATCCTGGCCCAGCGCAACAGCCTGTTGAAGCAGCTGCGAGAGCAGGGCGCGTCCCCCCAGGCGCCGGCCACCGGAACCCAGATCCGCTTCTGGGACGAACAGCTGGTGGCCCACGGCGCGGCGGTGGTGGCCCGACGCTACGCCTTCCTGGCCCAGCTGGCCCCCCTGGCCGGCAGGCGCCATCAGGAGCTGAGCACCCAGCGGGAGTCCCTTGCCCTGGCCTACCTGCCCAGCTTCAATCCGGGCCACCTCTCCCCGGAGGCGTTCCTGCGCCTCAAAGCCGGGGAGAGTGGATCGTCCCCAAAGGAGACTGCCCTAGCCGCACTCACGCCGGACAGCATCGCCCAGCACTTCCTGGCCCATCTGGAGCGTCGCCGGGAGCGGGAGATGGCTGCCGGCAGCACCCTGTACGGCCCTCATCGGGACGATCTGCGCCTGCTGGTCAACGACCGGGACCTGCGCAGCTACGGCAGCCGGGGGCAGCAGCGGACCGCCGCCCTGGCGTTGAAGTTGGCGGAAGTGGAGGCCATGACCCAGGCGACGGGCGAGGCGCCCATCCTGCTCCTGGACGATGTGATGAGCGAACTGGACGCTCTGCGCCGGGGTACGCTGCTCACCGCGCTGGCCCAGGTGAACCAGACTATCCTCACCACCACGGACTGGGAGGATTTCACCCCCGAGTTTCGAGCTCAGGCCCAGCTTCTCCAGGTGGCGGGCGGGGCAGTGCAAGCGCCCTTGGCCGCCCAGGAGGAGCCTGCCAATTCGGGAGATGCGCCATGAGAGCCATGCAGTTGCACCAGCCCAAGCCTGTGGAGGAGAACCCCCTGACCCTGGTTGACCTGCCCATCCCCGAACCTGGACCAGGCCAGGTCCGGATCCGAGTGCGGGTCTGTGGTGTCTGCCACACGGATCTGCACACAGTGGAAGGCGAGCTGGAACTGCCTCGGCTACCCATTGTCCCCGGCCACCAGATCGTGGGGAGTGTGGACGCGCTGGGCGAAGGGGCCAGCCGGTTTCAGTCGGGGGATCGGGTGGGGGTTGCCTGGCTCAACTGGACCTGTGGGGAGTGTACGTTCTGTCGCCAAGGGCTGGAGAACCTGTGCGTTCGCGCCCACTTCACTGGGCTCCATGCGGACGGCGGCTACGAGGAATACGTGGTGGTGGACGAGCGTTTCGCCTATCCCCTGCCCCCTGGCTTCTCGGACGAGCAGGCCGCTCCCCTGCTCTGCGCGGGGATCGTGGGCTATCGCTCCCTGCGGCTGAGCGGCATCCAACCCGGGGGCAACCTGGGGCTGTACGGCTTTGGGGCCAGCGCCCACCTGGTCATCCAGGTGGCCCGCCATTGGGATTGCCAGGTCTACGTCTTCACCCGCAGCCCGGAGCACCAAGCCCTGGCCCGTCAACTGGGCGCAGTCTGGGTGGGCAGAGCCGAAGAACAGCCGCCTGTCCCCCTGGATGCCAGCGTTGTCTTTGCGCCGGCCGGCTGGATCGTCCCCCTGGCCTTGGGCCATCTGCGCCCCGCGGGCACGTTGGCCATCAACGCCATCCACATGAGTCCCATCCCGGAGATGCCCTACCAGCGCATCTACCAGGAGCGGGTCCTGCGCAGCGTGGCCAACCTGACCCGAGAAGACGCCCATCAGTTCCTACGCCTGGCCGGGGAGATCCCTGTGCGCACGAAAGTGGAGACTTTTCCGCTGGAGGAGGCCAATGAGGTGTTGAAACGGCTGAAGGCAAGCCGGATTCAGGGAGCGGCCGTGTTGCGCGTGGCCTGAGTTTCCCCAGGAGTAGAAGTGCACGAAAAAAGGACCCGACCAAAGTGCCGGGTCCTTTTGTTTTTCTGCCGTTCGAGAAGCAGCGTTCGCTCTGTTCGAACTATCCGCTCCAGGTGTATCCGTCCATGTGGAAGTCGGGATACTCTGGGATGATGAGCAGGTCGGCGTCCATGTTCTCCAAGGCGTCTACCTGGCTTTGGGTGAGTTTGGCGCCAACGGAAGTGTTGTCGAAATCGAGTCGGTAGATGACGCCTCCCACTTCCTGGACCGCGGAAACCACGGTGAACATGTCCGGGCCCTGAACGATGTAGCGGTCGTTGAACGTCGCCACGTTGGTGCTGGCTGCCTGGGATGTGGGAGCAATCGCGAGCATCAATAGCAAGGCAATGAACAGGGTAGCGAAATAGCGAGCAATTGGGGTCATGTGTCTCAAAGTCATGAGGTGGTTCCTCCATTGTGGAAAGGTGTGGATTGCGGTGCTGCCCTTCTCGTAAGGCTTGTAAGTTTCTGTGCTTAAGCTTAGCCCAGATGTGCGCGGTTTGCCATAGCCGCCTGGTACTAATTTTGCCCAAACCCCTTACAGTACTTTGCGTCTGCGTAATGGCGTTGCGGATGCTTCGCAAGGTGTCCGATTCGGTGCGAGGAATGGTCGGAGAGCGGCTACCGGTATGGGCGAGGACGGATACAGGATATTTCAGGACAACGGGTGCAAACATCAAATCGGGTGGGCTTGAGCCCACCCGATTTGATGTGGATATATGCTTCAGACCGGTGTCTGATTCTGTGCGGCTTACCGGAACAGGGAGAGGATGCCCTGAGGGGCCTGGTTG
>WGCB01000377.1 GCA_015494005.1 Caldilineaceae bacterium | reverse complement strand
GAGCTGAGCTTCCTCATGGGCACCACTGCCCTCCTGACCCTGCTCACCGTCTTCTTCTTCCAGGCGCCCCTGGAACACATCGCCAATCCCCAGTCCACCCCGCTGCACACGGTGGCGCCCTGGTACTTCTACTGGCTCCAGGGCCTGTTGAAGGTGGCGGACAAGACCATCGCCGGCGTCTACATCCCGGGCATCCTGCTGGTCCTCCTGGCCGCCATCCCCTACCTGGATCCCAACCCCAGCCGACGGGGCAAGGACCGCCGGGTGGCCATCGTCTCGGGCATCGTGGCCGGGGCGGTGATGATCGTCCTGAGCTGGATGGGCACGCCCAACTACGCGGTGCAGGCCGCCGCTCCGGTGGAAGTGGTCCAGGAGATGATGCCCGAGGAGGGCGTGGGTCCGGTCCGGGAGGTGGGCTACGAGCACCTGCCCGTGGGCACCTGGGACACTCGGGAGGAGGTCGAGTACGAGGATCCGGAGTTCGCTCGGGTCATGGACGAGTATCGGGAGCTCATCGACATCTGGGAGAAAAAGGATCCCAACTTCAACAACCCGTATGGGCTCCTGATCATCAGCCAGGTGCAGGCGGATCTCAAACAGATCGACTGGGAGATCTACTGGGTCAGCCCGGAAGGCAAGGAAGAGTCCTTCGAGAAGCATTTCTGGCTGCACGAGAATTCCTACTACTGGGAGCAGTACGGCCCGAAGACCGAGTACTTCCAGCGGATCTTCGAGGTCATGTCCCAGGACAGCGCGGAGTGAGGTGACCCATGCAAGGCTTGTTCATTAAATCGCCGATTTTGAAGATCATCCTTGGCATCCTCGCTTCGCTGGGCATGTTCGCTCTGGTGTTGGTGGTGTTGTTCACCGAGGAACCCCGGATGCAGGTGCAGACCCTCAACTGGGAGGGGCGCAGCATCGAGAACGGCGCGGCGCTCTTCAAGAACAACTGCACCACCTGTCACGGAGAGGACGGCAAGGGGTTGCCGGCTGTGGCTCCGGCCCTGAACAGCCACTACTTCTTCACCCGGCGTATCAAAGATGTGAAGTTCGCCGGATCCCTGGAACAGTACATCAAGCTGACAGTGGCCTCGGGCCGGCCCAGCAAGAAGAACAGCCAGTGGGCCCAGGAAATGCCTACCTGGAGCCATCGCTACGGCGGCCCCTTCCGGGATGACCAGGTGAACGATGTGGTCAAGTTCGTCCTGAACTGGAAAAAGACCGCCCTGGAGCAGACGGCCGAGGAAGATCCCTGGCAGTGCTTCCAGGACGTGCCCGTGCCCTGCGAGCAGCAGACCATCGCCGCGGTGGAGGGCGAAGCCGCTGCCCCCGCGGAGGAGGCGCCTGAGGAAACCACCGGCCCCCGAGATCCGGCCGATCTCTTCGCTACCCTGGGCTGTGGCGGCTGCCACACCATCGCTGGCATCGCCGGCGCTGTGGGCACGGTCGGCCCGGATCTGACCAACCTGGCCGAGGTGGCCGGCAGCCGGGTGGAAGGCGAGACAGCGGAGGAGTACGTGCGGGAAAGCATCGTCAACCCGGAGGCCCACGTGGTGGAGGGCTATCCAAGCGGCGTCATGCCCCAGAACTTCGGCGAGAAGCTGAGCGACGAAGAGCTGAACAACCTGGTGGACTGGCTGCTCAACCCGGACAAGGGGCAGTAACCGGTCCAGCCGGATTGCCGGACAGCAAGCGAAGGGCGAGCATGTTGAGTGCTCGCCCTTTTGCTATTGGTGCAGTCGTTGTGGGTGCAAATGGCCCTGGGATCAGGGCAGCTCGGCCAGGCAGACGGCCAGGGCCTCCAGCAGGCGATCCATCTGGGCCGGGCTGTTGTAGGCCTGGACGGAGACCCGGATCAGGGTTCTCCCTTCCCACTCCAACACAGGCACCTCAATGCGAAACTCCTCCCAGAGCCGCTCTCGGAGGGCCGGTGCGGAGCCCAGGGGCACGGGCAGAGGCGCAGCGAACATCTGCACCCACCAGTCGGACGACTCCGGGCAGAGGGGCGCCAGGCCAGTCAGCTCCTGGATGCGGGCCCGGGTGGCCACCCCCAGCCGATGGCAGGCCTCCCGGACCGCGGGCCACTGCCATTCCTCCAGGAAGCGGATGGCCTCTGGCACGCTGAGCAGGGGCGCGGGATCCACGGTGCCGATCCACTCGAAGTAGTCCAGGAAGGGGGACGGACCAGGCTGAGGGCTCTCCCAGCCCCAGCTCACCACCAGGGGCTCCAACAGGGCCTGGTGCTCGGGCCGGGCATACAGGAAGGCGGCCCCCTTTGGGCTGCAGAGCCACTTGTGGCAGTTGCCCGTGTAGAAGTCCGGGCCCAGCGCCTCCAGATCCAGCGCCACCTGCCCCGGGGCATGGGCCCCGTCCACCAGGGTGAGGATGCCCGCCTCTCGGGCCCGCTGGCAGATGGCCTGGACGGGCAGGATGAGAGCGGTGGGCGAGGTGATGTGGCTCAGGAAGATGACCCGGGTGCGCGGCGTCACCCCCTGCCACAGGGCCTCCACCAGCTCCTCCGGTTCCTGGACGGGCAGGGGCAAGGGCTGGTGCACCAGGCGGGCGCCTCGCTGCCGGCAGTTGAAGCGCCAGGCCCGTTCCGCAGCCCCGTACTCGTGATTCGTGGTCAGCACCTCGTCCCCTGGCTGCAGAGCCAGGGAGCGAGCCACGATGTTCACCCCGAAGGTGGCATTGGCCACGAAGACCAGATCCTCCGGCGCCGCGCCCACGGTGCCGGCCAGGGCGGTCCGGGCCTCGGTCAGCAGGCCGGGGAGACGGCGCACCAGAAAATCCACTGGCTGGGCTTCCAGCTCCCGCTGCCAGGCCTGGTAGCGCTCGAAGACAGGCCGGGGACAGGCACCGAAACTGCCGTGGTTCAGGAAGGTCACATCCGGGCGCAGGAGGAACTGATCCGCGAGCTGGGGCAGGGGAAGATCGAGTCGATGGTCCATGGGAGCTCCTTGGTGGATGGGTTCAGGGCTCTGGAGGATGGATCCATGGTAGCCTGGCTCCCGGAAATGCGCAACCGGGCTCCGTCCTCGGCAGGCCCAGGCATTCTCCGGCGCGTAATCCTTCTGTAATAGCTTGTCAATCTCTCAACAAGTTATTCCTGCTATCTTGATGGGGAAACCTCACACCGTGCCGCCCGCCATCCCCCTGGCCCAGCTGTGTGCCCCTTCCTAACCGACCCGAGGAGGTCCCCATGAAAACCCTGTTCCGGCTGTTCCTGTTGGTATCCGTGCTTGTCTCACTGCTTGGACTGGGCGGACAGCCCGCCCAAGCCTCCCACCTGGGCGGGGCCCGGGGGCTGGTCCTGGACACCAGCCGCCAGCTGGCCTTCTACGCCATCGGAGGAGGTGGCGTGGTCATTCTGGACGTCTCCGACCGGGCCAACATTAGCCTGGTCTCCGATGCCATCCAGGAGCAGGGGACCGTGGAGGATCTCTTCTACGACGCGGCCACCCAGCGCCTCTACGTGGCCGCGGACGAAGGCGACCTGGCCATCTGGGATGTCCAGAACCCAGCCGCGCCCCAGTAGATCAGCGTGACGTCCCTCTACTATTTCGGCACGGAGGTGCCTGCCCGCTCCGTGGAGGTGAGCGGCAACCACGCCTACGTCTCCACGGACTACGGCTACCTGCACTGGGTGGACGTCTCCAACCCAGCCGCCCCGGTGGATCAGGGCTTCAACGGCGTGGGCGGGAGCCCCTCCCGCAAGGTGCACATCGGCGACAACGGCCAGGTCTATCTGGCCGGCCCCAAGATCACCCGCTTCAACATCAACGCCAACGGCTCCCTGAGCTCCGCCGGGCAGAACTACTACGGGAACTCCTACCAAGTCTTCGCAGGCGGCGGCTATGTCTACATCTCCAGCGGCGTCAACACCTTCGACATCCTGGACGGCTCCATCGCCACCATGCCCTTCCTGAGCAGCACCAGCCTGCCCAACGTCAGTGACATCTTCGTGGCAGGCAACTACGCCTACATCGCCAACGGCGGGGCCGGCCTGCGCATCTTCGACGTGACGGACCGGACCAACCCCCAGGAGGTGGCGTTGGAGGCCTCGGACGGAGCCACCAGCGTGGTGGTGGAGGGCAGCTACGCCTACGTGAGCGTGGCCACCCGCTTCCGCATCCTGGACGTGAGCTCCCCATCCGCGCCCAGCCTGGTGGGCAGCTACGACGCCAACGGCACGGTCAACGTGCCGCCAGTGGCCAATGCCGGCCTCTCCCAGGCCGTTCCCTCCCGGGCCCGGGTCACCCTGAACGGCGCCTACTCCTACGACCCGGACGGCACCATCGTGGGATACAGCTGGAAGCAGCTGACCGGGCCGAAGGTGCGCCTGCGCAGGGCCAACACCGCCACCCCCCGCTTCCGGGCGCCCAGAGTGCGCAGCTACCCGGTGGTCCAGCTCATCTTCGAGCTCACGGTGACGGACAACGACGGCGCCACGTCCACCAGCCAGACCCAGGTGAACGTCTTCCCCTAGCCCGACGCGACAGGCATGGACCCGGATGAGCCCATCTCTCCCCAGAATCCATCCCGCCCATGTTTCGCTACACGAAGGAACCCGCTGGATCCCGCCAAACTTGACAGGGATCCAGCGGGTTCATATAATATTGGACAGATGCGGGCGTAGTTCAGTGGTAGAACGTCAGCTTCCCAAGCTGAATGTCGACGGTTCGAATCCGTTCGCCCGCTCCACGTGGAACACCCGGCCTCCTTTGCATGGTCGGGTGTTTTTGCATCTCACCCCCTACCGCTGGATGGCAACCACCAGGAACGCGCGCCCGTGGACATCCTGCTCCTGCTCATCATCCTGGCCGTCACGGTCACCCTCTTCGTCACCCGCTGGCTCCCCATCGAAGTGACCGCCCTGCTGACCATCGCAGCCCTGGGGCTGAGCGGCATCCTGGACGTGCGCCATGCCCTGGCTGGCTTTTCCAGCACGGCCACGGTGACCGTGGGGGCCATGTTCGTCCTCAGCGCGGGGCTCATGCGCACCGGGGCCCTGGAGCAGGTCACCATCGCCCTGGCCCGCTTCTCCAACGGCAACACCACCCGCCTGCTCCTCCTGCTGGCCATCATCATCCCCCCGGCCAGCGCCTTCATGAACAATACCCCCGTGGTGGTGATGATGGTGCCCGTGCTCCTCTCCCTGAGCCGTCGCTTCCACATCCGCCCCTCCAAGCTCATGATCCCGGTGAGCTACTTCGCCATCCTGGGCGGCACCATGACCCTCATCGGCACCAGCACCAACATCCTCATCGACGACCTCTACCGGGAGGCCGGCGGCCCGGGCTTCCGCCTGTTCACCTTCACCCCCCTGGGCCTGGTCTACACCCTGGTGGGCGCCACCTTCATCGTCCTCTTCAGCCAGCGCCTCCTCCCAGACCGAGAACCCCTCTCCGGTCTGGTCAACACCCGAGGCGAGGAGGCCGCCTACATCACCGAGCTCATCGTGGGACCGGCCAGCCTGGTCCTGGGGAGGCGGGTGGACCAGGTCTTCCAGCTGCCCCAGGAGTATCCGCGAGAGCCCCGCTCCTTGCCCCCTATGCGCCATCACCGGCGGGTGGGCCAGCCCCGGCGGGAGCCCACGGAGGCCCGCACCCCGGACAAGCCTCCCGGCGAACCCGGGGTAGAGCTGCTGGAGCTCTTCCGGGACGGGCGCATCTACCGGGGTGGGGAGGCCCGGGATCTGACCCTGAAGCAGGGGGATGCCTTGATGGTGACGGGCAGCCCCAACCAGCTGGCCCAGTTCATGGAGACCATGCAGCTCTCCCCTGCCTCCATCCTGGAGGACGAGCGCCGGGCGCCGGTGCAGAGCGTGGAGCAGCACGTGGTGGAGGCGGTGGTCCTGCCCGACTCCCCGGCTGTGGGGCGGGAGATCCGGAACCTGGGCCTCTACCGCCGGTTCGGGGTGCGGATCATGGGGCTGGAACGCCGGGGCGGCCACCGACGCAAGGGGCTGCGCTCCATCCGCCTGGAGAGTGGGGACGTGCTGCTCCTGCAGGGGGAGCCGGACCGGCTGCGCACGGCCTGCGAGGTGATGAAGTTCATGCTGGTGGAGGGGGTGGAGAGCGCCATCGTCCGCCGCACAAAAAACCGCACCGCCCTCCTCATCATGGGGGCGGTGGTGATCCTGGCCGCATCCACGGCCCTGCCCATCGTGCTCCTGGCCGTGGCCGGCGCGGCCCTCATGCTCCTCACCAAGTGCATCCGGGTGGACGAGGCCCTGGACGCCCTGGATCCGGCCACCCTGCTGCTCCTGGCCAGCACCATCCCCCTGGGCATGGCCATGCAGACCACCGGGCTGGCCGCCCTGGCCGTGGAGGGGATCCTGGGCCTGGCCGGCTCCAGCCACCCGGTGGTCCTCCTTTCCGCCTTCTACCTCTTCACAGCCCTGCTCACCCAGCTCATCTCCAACAACGCGGTGGCGGTCCTCCTCACGCCCATTGCCCTCTCCCTGGCCGCCAACCTGGGCATCCACCCCACGCCCCTGCTCATGGCCCTGGCCTTCGGCTCCAGCGCCAGCTTCCTCACGCCCATGGGCTACCAGACCAACGCCATCGTCATGGGCCCTGGAGGCTACCGCTTCGCCGACTTCCTGCGCATGGGCCTGCCCTTGACGCTCATCACCTGGGTGACCGCCACCCTGCTCATCCCCATCTTCTGGCCCCTGTGACGGACCCGGCGCCCTCGCGACCGGCTGAGCTCAGCCCTCCCCGCCCAGGTCGAAGAGGCTCAGCTGCACCCCCTCCTCCCGAGGACGGCGGGGCCGGGCCTGGGCTTCCCTCAGCTCCTTGAGCGCAGCCTGGATGTCCGCCAGGAAGCGGGAGGGCCGGTTCTCCATGGCCTGGCCGAAGAGGAAACGCCGCCCCGCGTGGACCAGGATCAGCTTGCGCTGGGCCCGGGTCATGCCCACGTAGAAGAGCCGCCGCTCCTCCTCCACATCCGCCCGCCCCTTCTCCGGCAGGTAGGGCAGCAGCCCCTCCTCGCACCCCACCAGGAAGACCACCGGGAACTCCAGCCCCTTGGCCGCGTGCAGGGTCAGCAGGGCCACCCGGTCCGCCCGGGGGTCGTAGACGTCCGTCTCGCTCTCCAGGGCCACCGCCTCCAGGAAGTCGGCCAGGGACGTCCGCTCCTGGGACCAGGCCAGCAGCCGCTGGAGGGCCTCCGGGTCCAGGGGAAGCTGGGCCCAGGGCTGGACGAAGGCGTGGATGCGCTGGATGAGCTGGGGCAGGGGCTGCAGGGAGGCCAGGGGCACCAGGGCCGTCCAGAAGGCGGCCAGCTCCTGGAGCCGGGTTCGCTGAGCCAAGTCCAGGGCGGGGTCCTGGCCTGCCTGGTCCAGCCAGGCCTCCAGGGAGGGGAAGGGGGTCGGGTCCGGCAGCCGGGCCAGGAGTTTCCCCGAGAGGGCCCCCGGCCCCTGAGCCAGGATGTGCTCCAGGTGCAGGCGGGAGCGGGGGTTGTGGAGGAGCCAGAGGAAGGCCAGCAGGGTCCGGGCTGGCTCCCGGGCGTGGAGGGGCGCCTGGCCGGCCGTCTGGAAG
>WGCB01000376.1 GCA_015494005.1 Caldilineaceae bacterium | reverse complement strand
GAGGAATTCCTGCATGTGGTCATGCCCATGCACCCGCCCCGCTGACCCCGGCCCCAGGACCCCGGCCAGAGAACCGAGAGTTGACCAGGGTGCACAGCCGTGCACCCTTTTTCCATGCCCGGCCTGTCGAGCCAAACCAGTTGCACCAGTTGACAAGGAGCCAATCCCATGACCAGCCATCACGGAAGCGCCTGGCAGGGCCGTCACCGGGGCAAGGATGCCCTGCGGGAGCGGATCTGGGGCCTGCTCAAGGAGGCCGCCGCGGTCTGGCGGGAGCCGGTGGGCCACATCCCCGCCTTCCGGGGCGCGGAGGAGGCGGCAGACCGGCTGGCCGCCCTGCCCATCTGGCAGCGGGCCCGGGTGATCAAGTGCAACCCGGACACGCCTCAGATCCCCGTGCGCCTGCGGGCCCTGGAGCAGGGCAAGCGCCTCTACATGGCCGTGCCCCGGCTTGTCCAGGAGCGCTGCTTCGTGGAGCTCCTGCCGGAGGAGCTGGCCCAGCGGGGCGTGGACCTGGCCGAGGCAGCCACGGCCCAGGGCGCGCTGGCCCACGGACGCCCGGTGGCCTTCCCCGAGATGCAGCCCATCGACCTGGTGGTGACCGGCTGCGTGGCCGTGACCCGGGCCGGAGGGCGCACGGGCAAGGGGGCCGGTTTCGCCGACCTGGAGCTGGGCATCCTGCGGGAGTTCGGCCTGGTAGGGCCGGAGACGCCCATCGTCACCACGGTGCACCCCCTCCAGCTGGTGGACGATGCGGAGGTCCCCCTGGAGCCCCACGACTGGCCCCTGGACTGGATCGTCACCCCGGACGAGGTCATTGAGACCCACACCCCCTTCCCCCGGCCCGGCGGCCTGGACTGGGCCCGGGTGCGGCCGGACCAGCTGGCCAGCATCCCCATCCTGGCCAGGCTGCGGGAGCAGGGGCTGGGGCAGAGAGGAGGCGAGGCATGACCCTCACCGGGCTGGATCACGTGCAACTGGCCATGCCCCCCGGCGGGGAAGCGGCGGCTCGAGGCTTCTACGGCGGGCTCCTGGGCCTGGCGGAGATCCCCAAGCCAGAGCCCCTGGCGGCTCGGGGCGGCTGCTGGTTCGCGGCTCCGGGGACCGAGGTGCACCTGGGCGTTCAACCGGACTTCGCCCCGGCCCGCAAGGCCCATCCTGCCTTCCGGGTCGCGGACCTGGACGCCCTGGCCGCCCGCCTGGCCCAGGCCCAGGTTCCGGTCACCTGGGACCAGGCCCTGCCCGACGTGCGCCGCTTCTACGCGCCGGACCCCTTCGGCAACCGCCTGGAGTTCATCCAGGAGGGCCAGGGCATCCGCCAGCGCCGGGAGGCCGGGAAGGCTGGCCGTCGAGGTGAGCACTGAATGGACGCGGCGACTCGTCAGCCGGATCGGGCCCAGCGCCCGTCCAGAGGCTCGCTTCCCGGCTACCTGGCCCTGCTGGTCTTCAGCGCCGGCGCGGTGACCCTGGGCGTGGAGCTGAGCGCGGCCCGGCTCCTGGACCCCTGGTTCGGCAACAGCCAGGTGGTCTGGGCCAGCCTCATCGGCCTCATCCTCCTCTACCTGGCCCTGGGGGCCTGGCTGGGGGGCAAGCTGGCGGACCGATTCCCCAGCCTCACCGGCCTGCTCCTGCTCAGCACCCTGGCCGGCCTGGGCGTGGCCCTGATCCCGGCCCTCAGCCCGGGGATCCTGCGCCTGGCCGCCCTGGGCCTGGCCGACTTCGCACCGGGGCTCCTGGCCGGCTCCCTGCTGGCTGTGCTCCTCCTCTTCAGCCTGCCGGTGATCCTCCTGGGCGGGGTGAGCCCCTGGGCCGTGCGCCTGGCCGTGGAGGATCTCTCCCAGACCGGGAGCGTGGCCGGTCGCCTCTACGCCATCGCCACCGCGGGGAGCATCCTGGGCACCTTCCTGCCTGTGCTCTGGCTCATCCCCAGCGTGGGCACCCGCTGGACCTTCCACATCCTGGCCGGATGGCTGCTCCTGGTGGTGCTGGCCGGTGCGTTGACCCAGGCCCCGGCTCGTCGGGTGGCCTGGGCGCCGCTCCTGGCCCTGGCCGCGCTGCTGCTCCTGGCCCTGCTCACGGACCCGTCCCAGGTGCGGGCTGGGCTGGACGACGGAGCCAGCGGGACCCTGATCTACGAGGACGAGAGCCTCTACAACTACATCGCGGTGCGCCAGTGGGGCAGCGAGCGTCACCTGAAGCTCAACGAGGGGGTGGGCATCCACAGCGTCCACCACCCAGAGAGTCTGCTCAGCCAGGGCATCTGGGACTATTTTCTGCTGGCGCCCTTCTTCCGCTCAGCCCCGGCCGGCCCGCCCCAGGACGACCAGGTGCTGATCCTGGGCCTGGCTGGGGGCACGGTCAGCCAGCTCTACACGGCCATCTACGGCCCCCTGCCCATCACCGGCGTGGAGCTGGATCCCCAGATCCTGGAGGTGGGCCGGCGCTACTTCGACCTGGACCAGCCCAACCTCACCGCCGTCCCCGGGGACGCCCGGCGCTGGCTCCTGCGGCAGCCCCCGGAGCGCCGCTTCGACCTGGTGCTGGTGGACGCCTACCGGCCGCCCTACATCCCCTTCCACTTGACCACGGTGGAGTTCTTTCGCCTGGTCCGGGCCCACCTGAGCCCCCGGGGCGTGGTGGCCATCAACGTGGGCCGGACGCCGGACAACTTCGCCCTGGTGGATGCCCTCTCCCGGACCCTGGCCCAGGTCTTCCCCACCGTCCTGGTGGTGGACGAGCCGGGCCCACCGGATGCCCTGGGCAACTCCCTGGTGGTGGCCAGCCTCCAGCCTGTGACCCTGGCGGATCTGCGGGCCAATGTGGCCGCTCTGCCCGACACCCTGCCCCCGGAGTTTCGGGACTTCGCCCGCCAGGCGGTGATCCAGGCTCGCGTCCCGGAGCCCGGGCCGGAGGCGCCCATCTTCACGGACGACCGGGCCCCGGTGGAGCAGGTGGTGCATCGCATCATCTGGGATTTCATGGTGCGGTGAGGGGCGAGGATCCGCGGCGGCAGGTAGCGGGGTAGATGGTGGATAAAGAAAACAGAGAGGCGTGGGGCTTGATGTGCACCCACGCCTCTCTGCTTTGAGTCAGCTGCTGTGACCGTCGCTCCCGGTGATCCCAGGGCTACTGGCCGCCCAGGAGCTGTCCCAGGTCGATGTTCAGGCCGCCGCTGGAGCCTTTGCCGCCCACTTGGGGCATGTACTGGGCGATCTTTCGAGCCAGCTTGTCCAGGGGCATGGTCTGGAGCCAGACCTTGCCCGGTCCGCGCAGGGTGGCCAGAAAGAGCCCTTCCCCGCCCAGGAGGATGTTCTTGAACCCCTTCACCATCTGCAGATCGAAGTCCACGCTGGGCTCGAACATGGCCACGTGGCCTGTGTCCACCCGCAGCATCTCGCCAGGGCCCAGCTCCTTTTCCACCAACTCGCCGTCGAAGTTCACGAAGGCCACGCCGGGCCCGGTCAGCTTCTGGAGGATGAAGCCCTCGCCGCCGAAGAGGCCGGCCCCGATCTTCTTGCGGAAGTGCATGTCCAGGTCCACGCTCTTCTCCGCGCACATGAAGGAGTCCTTCTGGACGATCATGGTCTGACCGTCCTCCAGGTGCAGGTCCAGGATGGTGCCGGGGAACTCACCGGCGAAGGCGATCTCCCCTTCGCCCTGTTCCACGTAGTAGTCCACGATGAAGAGGGACTCCCCGCTCAGGGCCCGCTTGAACATTTTGCCCAGCCCGCCGCCGCTGTGGGTCTGCATCTCCACTTCCTGGCTCATCCAGCTCATCCCACCGGAGGAGGAGTAGATGCGCTGGCCGGGGGTCAGCTTGATGATGGCCACGGGGAGGATGGTGCCGTCGATTCGGTACTCCAGGGACATGGTGTGAGCTCCTTTTCTGGTGTTTCATGGGGGAAAATTGAACTGCAACGGAGTCGGTCATCTTCCGATACGCATTCGAACGCCCAAAAGTTTCCCAGGCGGCTCGGTGACGACTTGTCACGTCAACGAAGACAACCTGGACCGCCCGAAAATTTCGGAAATTTTGACAAACCCTGCCTCGTATGATAGGCTAACCGAATCCGACAATCAAATAGGAAGATTGCTCTTATCCAGAGTGGGGGGAGGGAACGGCCCGATGATCCCCCGGCAACCTGCTGGAGCCCCGGTTTTCGGTTGCTGATTCTGTGGTACGCTCGTCATCCAGCGGCAGAAGGACGGTACGATCTCGCTGCTGGACTTGGCCCGACACCGGGCCAAGGGCGGGACGATCCTCAGCGATCAGCACCCAGGGCGCACAGGCTGGTGCCAAGTCCGACAGACCGCGTGGCGGTCTGGAAGATGAGAGTCCCGTCGCCTACACCGACCCTCTTGGATAATAGCCGAGAGGGTTTTTCTTTTGCCCTGATCGTTCCTGTTTTCAGCCTTGACCCGCCTTTTCAGCACATCCAGGAGCACCGAACCATGCGCAGCGTCTTTTGGGAGGAGAACCGACTCAAGCTCATCGACCAGCGCCTGCTGCCGGCCCAGTTCCAGATCCTGGCCTTCGACAGCCCAGAGGAGGTGGCCCAGGCCATCCGGGAGATGGTGGTGCGGGGAGCGCCGGCCATCGGCGCGGCCGCGGCCTTCGGGATGGTCCTGGCGGCGCGCAGGAGCCCTGCCACCACCCGGGAAGAGCTCCTGGCGGACCTGCGCCAGGCCAAGGAGCTCCTGGACGCGGCCCGGCCCACCGCGGTGAACTTGAGCTGGGCCACGGCTCGCCTGCTGGAGGTGGCGGAGGCCTTGACCCATGCCGATCCCGACACCATCCGCCGGGTCCTGCTGGAGGAAGCCCAGGCCCTGGCCGACGAGGACGTGGCCATCAACCGGCGCATCGGCTTCCACGGAGCGGCGGTGGTCCCGGACGGGGCCAACCTGCTCCACCACTGCAACACCGGCCGCCTGGCCACGGTGGACTTCGGCACGGCCCTGGGGGTGATCTACGCCTGCCAGGAGCAGGGCAAGGAGATCCACGTCTGGGTGGACGAGACCCGGCCCCGGCTCCAGGGGGCTCGGCTCACCGCCTGGGAGCTCATGCAGGCGGAGGTGCCCATGCACCTGATCGTGGACAGCGCGGCCGGGCATCTCATGCGCACCGGCCAGGTGGACGTGGTGGTCTTCGGCGCGGACCGGGTGGCGGCCAACGGGGACGTGGCCAACAAGATCGGCACCTACAAGCTGGCCGTGGTGGCCCGGGAAAACGGCATCCCCGTCTACTGCGCGGCCCCCACCAGCACGGTGGACCTGAACCTGGCCCACGGGGATGAGATTCCCATCGAGGAGCGGGGGCCGGAGGAGGTGCTCCGGGTGGGCGGCAAGGCCATCGCACCGGAAGGGACGCCCGTCTACAACCCCGCCTTCGACGTGACGCCCCATCGCTACATCACCGGGATCATCACCGAGGAGGGCATCTGCTACCCGCCCTTCACCCAGAGCCTGCGGGCAGCCAAGGAGCGGGCCGAGGCCCGCATGGCCGAGGAGCGGCGGCAGCGACTGGCCCGGCTGGAACAGCTACGGAAGGGCGACTAGCCATGAACTCTCTGAAGCGTGTCTGTGTCTACTGCGGGGCCAGCCCCGGCCGCCTGCCCGTCTACCAACAGGCCGCCCAGGCCCTGGGCGCGGCCATCGCCCGGCGCGGATTGACCCTGGTCTACGGCGGGGGGACGGTGGGGCTCATGGGCGCAGTGGCCCGAGCGGTCCAGGAGGCGGGAGGCCAGGTCATCGGCATCATCCCCGAGGCCTTGACCCAGAAAGAGCTCTCCGGCGGCGTCATCGGGGAGCTGATCGTGGTGGACACCATGCAGACCCGCAAGGCCCAGATGCTGGCCATGGGGGACGCCTTCGTGGCCCTGCCCGGGGGCTTCGGCACCCTGGAGGAGCTCTTCGAGACGGTGGCCGGGGCCCAGGTGGGCCTGCACCGCAAGCCCACCGGCCTGCTCAACGTGGCGGGATACTACGAGCCCCTGCTGCGCATGGTGGAGCAGGGGATCCAGGAGGGCTTCATCCGGCCCCAGTACCGGGACCTGCTGGTGGTGGAGGCGGACCCGGAGGCCATCCTGGACCGGCTGGCCCAGCACCAGCCTCCGGCCAGCCTCATCCAGTGGACGACTCCATCGCCCTCCCGCAACCAGCACGGGGGCGGAGCCAATGGCTGATCCCTGGCCGATCATCGCGATGGGCCATCTCAATTGCAGCACCCGTGTTTCACCCTACCCCCACAAGTCGAGAAAAAGCCTATGAGCATCGTTGTCACCGGTTCCATCGCCTACGACTACTTGATGAACTTCCCCGGCCGCTTCACCGAGCACATCCTGCCCGAGAAGCTGGAGCGGCTCAGCGTCAGCTTCCTGGTGGACGACATGGTGCGTCACCGGGGTGGTGTGGCCCCCAACATCGCCTACTCCATGCGGCTCCTGGGCGGGGATCCCATCATCCTGGGCACCGTGGGCCAGGATTTCGGCGACTACCGGCGCTGGCTGGAGGAGAACGGCCTGCGCACGGACCACATCGTGGAGATCCCCCACAAGTTCACGGCCAGCTTCTTCGTGAGCACGGACCAGGACCAGAACCAGATCGCCAACTTCTACACCGGGGCCATGGCCGACGCCAAGCACGTCACCCTGGCCAGCCGGGATCTGACCGACGCGGATCTGGTGATCGTCAGCCCCAACGACCCCCAGGCCATGCTCAACTACGCGGAGGAGGCCCGGGAACTGAATATCCCCTACGCCTACGATCCCAGCCAGCAGACCGCCCGGCTCAGCGGCGAGGAACTGCGGCGCAGCATCCCCGGCGCGGCCTACCTCACAGTGAACGAGTACGAGCTGGCCATGATCCAGGAGAAGACCGGCTGGGACCTGGACACCATTCGGGCCTCGGTGGAGGTGCTCATCGTCACCGAAGGGGACAAGGGCAGCGTGGTCTTCACCCGAGAGGAGGTGGTGCGCATCCCCACGGCCCCGCCGGAGCGCATCGTGGAGCCCACCGGCGCAGGGGACGCCTACCGGGGCGGTTTCTTCGCTGCCCGCAGCGTGGACCTGCCCTGGGAGGTGAGCGGTCGGGTGGGGGCTCTGTGCAGCACCTACGTCCTGGAGCAGGTGGGGACCAGCAACCATCGCTTCACCCTGGATGAGTTCATCCAGCGCTACCAGGCCACCTTCGGGCCGGAGCCCCGACTGGCCCGGCTGGCCCAGGCCGAGTCCCTGGCGGGATGAGGCGAGCCGCCATGCCTGCCCCAGGATCCAGGGAGTCCCGGCAGCAGATCCGGGCCATCCTGCGCCGAGATCCCGTGTGGGCGGCCTACGCCCTGGCGGATCTGCAGCCGGCCTTTGACCCCTACTGCCGCTGGCAGGTGGCGGACTCGCCGGAGGGCCCGGGGCTCACCCTGCTCTACACCGGCCTGTCCATTCCCACCCTGGTCACCGTGGGGGCGCCGGCGGCCGTGGCCCAGGCGTTGACCGCCACGCCCCTGCCCGACCGGGCCTACCTGACCGTGCGGGAGGAGCAC
The DNA here is from genome assembly GCA_015494005.1 of Caldilineaceae bacterium. Classification (GTDB taxonomy): domain Bacteria; phylum Chloroflexota; class Anaerolineae; order Caldilineales; family Caldilineaceae; genus S144-5. The sequence goes on along the minus strand of WGCB01000376.1, from coordinate 669 downwards.
GAGCCCCTGGTGGCTGCCCACTACGACCTGGGCCAGGACCGGCGCCCCATGTGGCGCATGGTCTGGGAGGGGCCGGAACGCCGCCTGCCCTCCCCCGCGGATGTGGCCCGGGTGCAGCGCCTGGGCCCGGCGGACGCCCCGGCCCTTCAGCGGCTCTACGCCCAGGGCGGGCCCTTTGCGCCGGACGCTTTCGACCCCTACCAGCTGGACAACGGCCTTTTCTACGGGGTCTGGGAGGGGTCGGAGGAGCTGGCCGCGGCTGGGGGCACCCACATCGTCAACCGGGCGGAGCAGGTGGCCGCCATCGGCAACGTCTACACCCGGCCCGACCGGCGCCGTCAAGGGCTGGCCCGGGCCATCACCCAGGCCCTGGTGGCTGGCCTGCAGGCAGCGGACATCCGCCTGGTGGTGCTCAACGTGGACCAACGCAACCGGGCGGCTCGCACCCTCTACGATGCCCTGGGCTTTCGGGTCCACTGCTCCTACGTGGAAGGGGTGGCCGTGAGGCGTGCCATGTGAAACGGGACCGGCCTGAGTTCGCAGCACGCTGCTTGGCTCTGTCTGTGCTTGAATCGACCTGTGCTTGGATCAACCTGTGTTTGAATCGACCTGAGTTTGAACCAACCTGAAACGTGCAGTCCCCCAAACAGTTCAAGGAGAATTTTTCAT
>WGCB01000375.1 GCA_015494005.1 Caldilineaceae bacterium | reverse complement strand
GTTGCTCTGTGGATCCCGCTGGGGACTCCCTGTTGGAAATTCGCTGTGGTCTGGCTGCATCTTCGGGCCGGGGGCGGACCGAAGATGCAGCCAGACCACAGCGAATTTCCAACAGGGAGTCCCCAGCGGGATCCACAGAGCAACATCATCGAGAGGAGCGCAGGAAGATGAACAAACTGAAACCCGGCGACATGGCCCCGGACTTCGAGGCCCTGACCGACAGCGGCGAGAAGGTTCGCCTCTCCGACTTCCGCGGCAAGCGGGTGGTCCTCTACTTCTACCCCAAGGACAACACGCCAGGCTGCACCACCCAGGCCTGCAGCTTCCGGGACCACTACCCGGAGATCACGGAAAAGAACGCGGTGGTCCTGGGGGTGAGCCCGGACGACGTGGGCTCCCACCAGAAGTTCAAGAGCAAGTACAACCTGCCCTTCACCCTGCTGGTGGACCCGGATCACCGCATCGCGGAGCTGTACGGCGTGTGGGGAGAGAAGTCCATGTACGGCCGCAAGTACATGGGCATCATCCGCAGCCAGTTTGTCATCGACGAGGAGGGGCGCATCGTGGACGCCCAGTACAAGATCTCGCCCAAGAAGAGCGTCCCCGCCGCGCTGAAAGCCCTGGAGTCCGCCGCCCCCACTGCCTAGCCGGACATCGCCGCCGGCCCCGTGGCTATCCGAACCCGCCGTTGGTCCAGATGGTGTAGAGGCCGTAGAGCAGATAGGCCCCCACCACCAGGACCAGCAGGCGCAGGATGGTGTCCCACTGGGCGCGGATGCGCTTCACCTCCTGCCAGACGAAGCTTGGGCGCAGGATGATGAGCAAAGTGAGCAAGACCAGCCAGAAAAGCAACCGTCGCAGGGTCACAGGGGCCTCGGTTCGAGAGTGAGATGAGCACAGAACTCCGTTGGATCCTTCAACAACTGCACTGGGAACGGCCCGGGTACTGGCTGCTGGTCAGCTTCCTGGCCGCGGCCATCCTGCACCTGATCCAGCCCACCTTCGCCCCCCGCCGCCGGGAGCAGATCCGGCTGCTGCGCTGGGTGCTGATCCCCTACCTGGGGCTGCTGGCGGGCGGACTCTCGCCCCGGCTCATGGGGTTGAGCCAGGTGGATTGGGTGGCCGGATTGGGGCTGGGGCTGGGGATCGTGGTGGCGGTCCTGGTGCTGCTGGCGCTGATCCGGGCCACATTCCACTGGCAGGAGGGGGATGGCGAGGGGGCAGAGGAAACGCCGGCCCTGTTCGGATCCTGGGTCACACCCTGGATCCTGGCCGGCGCACTGGAGTTCCATTGGGCCTTCCTGCGGGGCGCGGTCTGGGAACTCCTGCTGGCCCTGCCCCAGCCGCCCGACGTGCCCGCCTACTGGGCAGTCTGGATCGCTGCCCTCCTGGCGCTGCCCGGCCTGGTGACCTTGCGCCGCCAGACCGCCCGCCGCCTCATGGACGGGTTGATCCTGCTCACCACGTCCATCCTCTTCTTCTACACCCGCAACTTCTGGCTCTGCTGGCTGCTCCACGGCGGCATCCAGGCCCTGCTGATGCGCCCGCAGCGCCGCGTCTCCCCCGCCTAGCCGGCGCGACAGGCTAGAACAGGAAGCCGATCACGATCTCCAGCAGGAAGAGGCCGGCAGAGACGGCCAGCAGATAGCGCAGGTCCTTGAAGACGAAGCGATACTCCTGATCCCAGGCCACCGTCTCGCTGCCCTTCAGCACGGCCCGGGAAGCCACGGCATGCGCCTCCTTCTTGGCCTTGGGGGCTGCGGTCTGGGCAGGGGCAGGCGCCTGGCGGGCCTCGGGCCCTTGGTACATCTCGCTGTAGCTGCGGGGCCGGGCCCGGCTCACGCTCTGGCGCTTGCGGTTGCCCCGTCGCTTGCTTTTTGCGTTGCTGCTCTTGGCCATGGATGGACTCCGATGTTGTTGGCAAGATGTGGGTTTGGAAGGGGCGGTGCGGGGTCGCGTCCCGTTCACCCGACCGCGCCGGGCCCATTATACTCCTGGTGGCGGGGTGGGGCAAACAG
>WGCB01000374.1 GCA_015494005.1 Caldilineaceae bacterium | reverse complement strand
CCCCATCACCTTCGCCAGCCACCCGGGCGAGACGGCCATCCTGGACGGCACGGGGCTCACGGACCCGGATGGGCCAGTGGGCTTCCGCCTGGCGGACCGGAGCCACCTGGTCATCCAGGGCTTCGAGATCCGCCAGTTCACCAGCAGCGACCCGGACGCGGTGCCGGCAGGCATCTTCGTGAGCGGCGCCTCCCACCACGTGACCCTGCGAGACAACCACATCCACCACATCGAGACCCGGGCCCAGGACGGCAACGCCCACGGCATCGCGGTCTACGGCGACCAGGCCCCGGCCTCCATCCACCACCTCCTCATCCAGGGCAACGAGCTGGACCACCTGAAGCTGGGCTGGAGCGAGTCCCTGGTCCTCAACGGCAACGTGGAGCAGTTCCAGGTGCTGGACAACCACGTCCACCACAACGACAACATCGGCATCGACCTCATCGGCTTCGAGGGCACCGCGCCGGATCCGGCCTACGACCGGGCCCGGGATGGCCTGGTCCAGGGGAACAGGGTCACCCACATCGACAGCGGGTCCAACCCGGCCTACCAGGGCGAGCGCAGCGCGGACGGCATCTACGTGGACGGGGGAACCCGCATCACCATCCAGGGCAACCAGGTCAGCCAGTGCAACATCGGCATCGAAGTGGCCAGCGAGCACGGGAACGGGGACGCCAGCTTCATCACCGTGCGCAACAACCTAGTCCTGTGGAGCCACGTCACCGGCCTGGCCATGGGCGGCTACGACCGGCAACGGGGCAGCGCCTTCCAGAACGTCATCGTCAACAACACCTTCTTCCAGAACGACACCCTCCAGGACGGCAACGGCGAGCTGCTCCTCCAGTACGACGTCCACGACAACGTGATCGAGAACAACATCTTCTACGCCAACGACCAGAGCCTGCTGATCAGCAACCCCTTCAGCCGTAACCAGGACAACCGGGTGGACTACAACCTCTACTTCGCGCCGGCGGGAGCGACCGAGAGCGAGTGGCAGTGGCAGAAGCAGACCCACCAGGGCTTCGACGCCTACCGGGCGGCCACGGGCAACGACGGCCACTCCCTCTTCGGGGATCCCCGCTTCGTGGACGTGGCGGCGCCGGCCCTGCACCTGCAGGCCGATTCCCCGGCCATCGACGCGGGGGACGGCAGCGTCCCGGTGGGGGACGTGGACCTGGACGGCAACCCTCGGGTGCAGAACGGCGCGGTGGACCTGGGTGCCCTGGAGTTTCCCGCCGGCCAGGCCCTCTACCTGCCCCTGGTCCGCCGGGGCGAGTGACCAGTGGAGCCCGTCCTTGGGCCCGCCGGGAGCAGGGATCCAGCAGGATTTTCGCGCACGCCCCGTTGACAACCGATCATCTTCGTGCTAAACTGAGCATAACCCCTCCCAATTTCGCACACAACCACGCATAAACGCTCACCCCCGGGGAGTGATGCCCCCATGCTGAAATCCGCACGACAGGCCCAGATCCGCCGCCTGGTGGACGAGCAAGGTCAGATCACCGTAGCCGAACTGAACCGCCTGCTCAAGGTAAGCGAGGCCACCGTCCGCCGGGACCTGGAGGAGCTGGCCAACCAGGGCTGGATCCGCCGCACCCACGGCGGGGCCGTCAAAGTAGAGCGGGCCCGCCGGGAGCCCCCCATCGTCCAGCGGCTGAGCGCGAACCAGGAAGCCAAACAGCGAATCGGACGCCTGGCCGCCAGCCTGGTCCAGCCAGGCGAGACCATCTTCCTGGGCAGCGGCAGCACGGTCCAGTGCATGGTGCCCCACCTGCGGGCCATCCCGGAGCTGACGGTCATCACCAACTCCCTGCCGGTGATCAACGAGCTGGCCGGCAACGACCACACGGAGCTCATCGTCATCGGCGGCATGTTCCGCCAGAGCGAGCTCTCCATGGTGGGCCACATCGCGGAGCAGGCCATCCGGGAGTTCCGGGCGGACCGGGTCTTTATGGGCATCCGGGGCATCGACGTGCAGCACGGGCTGACCAGCGACTACCTGCCCGAGGCCATGACGGACCGGGCCATCCTGGCCATCGCGCCCCAGCGGATCATCGTGGCGGATCACAGCAAGTTCAGCCGGGTGAGCACCGTCTTCCTGGCCCCGGTCACCGCGGTGAGCACGGTGATCACCGATGGCGATACCTCCCCGGAGACCCTGGCCGATCTCCAGGAGCTGGGCGTGGAGGTGTTGGTGGCTTGATGCCTCTTGCCCTCGACAAGCTTATCCCTACACCACTCTTTTATCAATGACCGAGCGCTTCAACGAGATCTGACCGGATTGCGAAAAAAGAAGCAGGCTGCTCCATGTCCGAGATCGAAAAAGAGTACTCAAAAATACTAGATCTTTTAGAAGCTTTCGTCGTCGAAAACAAAGATCTGGAACGCCTAGAAACACTTTTAGCCGAGTTCAATATTTTTGAAGCCTTGGGTGCAGTACGTCAGGAGCTGCGTCATTCCGATTACCTAGCGTTCATCCTCGATCCCACCCAGAATCACGGTCTGGGTGATGCCTTCTTAAAACGTTTGCTCAAACACGTACTAGCACGTGTTATTGACCCACCTTTAAACGCGGTGGAAATCGATGTGGCAGATATGAGGAGTGCTGTGGTCCGGAGAGAATGGCGGCACATTGACATCCTGATCCATGATCCTGCCAATCGTTTAGTCTGTGCTATGGAGAACAAAATTGACAGCGGGGAACGTTCAGGTCAGCTACATCGATACCGAGAGTGTGTGGTTAGCGAATTCCCCGATCACCGTGCCGTTTTCTTGTTCTTGACTCCAGAAGGTGATCAGCCTTCAGACGACGCCTACATCTCGGTAAGCTACGGCGAGATTGCATGGTTGATAGATGCCGTCCAGCAGACCTATGCATCGACTTTAGGTGCCGATGTGCGCACATTAATGCGTCACTACACATCTATGCTGAGGAGGCATATTGTGAGCGAGTCAGAAATCGCCAAACTCTGTCGCCAGATTTATCGTCGACACAAACAGGCGCTAGACCTCATCTTCGAGTATCGACCAGATCTGCAGTGGAATCTCGCAGAGTTGTTAAAACGGTTGATAGAGGAAGCGGAATCTATCGAACTCACTTTGGATTCTTTTACGAAAAGTACAATTCGGTTTTGTCCCACAGAATGGGATGCCATTCCCGCCTTACGAGTAGGTCGAGGCTGGACATCAAGCGGCAGGATATTGCTCTTCGAAATTCAAAACACTCCGAAAAGGCTGTCGCTCAAATTGATTATTGGCCCGGGGCCGGACGCAGTGCGGGAGACCATCTTTGCAGCGGCTTTAGCCCACCCCCATCCTTTTCGAAGAGGTAGGAAGCGACTTTATCCCAAGTGGACTACCATCTATAACAGAACATTACTCACTACTCGAGACTACGAAGACACCGACCCGGACGGCTTGGTGAAAAAAGTGGAGACCGAATGGAAAAAGTTCGTTTCCCAAGACCTACCGGCGATTCGAAAAGTTATCAGTGAGATCGAATGGCCAAGAATTCCTTTACACGATGAAACAACCAAATTGTGAGAAACACTCTATAAACCGTTACACGCGCACTGAATCATGTGCGTAGTTCCTACGCGAGATGTTGCTACCACTTCTTTGGGAAAAAAGACCTTGACCACACCGGGGTTGCATACCTACCACGAGATCGTCGAGCAGGGCCCACCGGCTCGGCCGGGGTGATGCGCAGCGTGGATGGAGGCAAAAGCTGGACGGCCGTCAACGAGGGCCTGGCCTGGCCCTTCGGATGGCCCATCGAAATCGATCCCCACGATCCGACCTATGTTTTCCTGGGCTCGCCCGGGACCGGATACCATCGCCGACAATTCTTGGAGCCATGAACGACCTCTCTTCCTACCACACCTACAACGAGATCCGATCCCAGCCCCGGGCGTGGCAAGCGGCCCTGGAGCGAGCCAGCGCGGCGCTCCTCCCCCGGGCCAGCGACTACGCCCAGACCCTGTTCACCGGCTGCGGATCCACCTACTACCTTTCCCTGGCCGCCGCCGCCCTCTACCAGTCCTTGACCGGCCGTCCAGCCCGGGCCGTTCCTGGCGGGGAGCTCCTGCTGAACCCGCAGACAGCGCTCACCGACCAGCCCACTCTGCTGGTGGCCATCAGCCGCTCGGGGACGACCACGGAGACGGTGCGGGCGGTGGAGCGCTTCCAGGCCCAAGGGCGAGGCCACGTGGTGGCCATCACCAACGACGTGACGGACCTGGCCCGGATGGCCGACACGGCCATCGTCATCCCCGAAGGCCAAGAGCGCTCGGTGGCCCAGACCCGCTCGTTTGCGTCCATGTACGTGGCCGCCACCGTGTTCGGTCTGCGCATGGCCGGTGACAGCGACGGCCTGCTGGATGCCATGGCCGGCCTGCCCGCGGCGGGGGAGCGCCTGCTGGAGGGGTACGCGCCCCTGGCCCAGGCCCTGGGGGAGGACCTGAATTTCGACCGCTTCTACTTCCTAGGCTCGGGCATCCGCTACGGGCTGGCCTGCGAGGTCAACCTCAAGATGAAGGAGATGACCCTCACCCACAGCGAGCCCTTCCACTTCCTGGAGTTTCGCCACGGCCCCATGAGCATGGTCAACCAGAACGCCGTGGTCGTGGGCCTGCTCTCGGAGCAGAACGCCCGGCACGAGCGGGCCGTCCTGGACGAGATGCAGGCCCTGGGCGGGACTGTCCTCGCCCAGGGCGAGGAGGGCGCGGATGTCGCCTTCCGCTCGGGCGTGCCGGAGAACCTGCGGGGCGTCCTCTATCTGCCCGTGCTCCAGCTCATGGCCCTCTACCGCTCCCTGGCCAAGGGCCTGGACCCGGACCACCCGAACAACCTGACCGCGGTCATCGAGCTGTCCAATCTCTGAGCAGCCCATCACTGGGCAGCCCGGTTCTCTGTCCGATTTCTGCTGCGTCGCCGTTCCGATTTCTCACAGTTCACCGATTTCTCACCATTTCACCTTGGAGGAAACCATGCGCAAACAGAGACAGTGGATCATCGTGAGCCTCCTGCTCGTCCTCGGCCTGGTGCTGGCGGCCTGCGGACAGCCCAGCCCGGCCCCGTCCGGGGAGGCGCCGTCCGGCCAGGCGGCCACAGGCGGGGAAGCAGGCGGCGAAGCGGTCACCGTGCGGGTCTGGACCCACCAGAACGAGTCCTTTAACGCCGGCCTCCAGGCCCTGGCCGATGCCTACATGGCCGAGCACCCCAACGTGGATATCCAGTTCGAGACCTTCGACTACGACACCTACATCCAGACCCTGCAGACAGCCCTGCCTGCGGGGACCGAGGCCGACGTCCTGCAGATGTTCGGCACCTGGACCTGCAGCTACGTGGAGGGGCAGAACCTGGACCCGGTGCCGGATAGCGTCATCACCATGGCCAATGCCCAGGAGAAGTTCTTCGCCGCTCCCCTGGCCGGCTACACCTGCGACGACACCCTCTACGGCCTGCCCATGGAATTCAACATCGAGTACGGCGCGGCCCTGGTCAACACCGCCATCGCCGAGGAGTCAGGCGTCCAGGACATCACGGCTGGCTGGGAGAACTGGGACGACTTCATCGCCGATGCGGCCAAGATGAGCAAGTTCGAGGACGGCGTCATGACCCGAGCGGGCTACAACTTCACCGCCGGCGACGCCCTGGGCTTCTCCTTCTACTCCCTCATCGTCCAGCAGGGCGGGAGCTACCTGGACTCCGACGCCCAGCAGTTCACCATCAACACGCCCGAGGGCAAGAAAGCCCTGGAGCTGATGAAGCGCTTCGTGGACGAGAAGCTGGTGGATCCCCTGCTCTTCAACGATGAGTCCAACTGGGTCGGTGACTCGTTCTTCCAGCAGACCAGCGCCATGGGCCTGGTGGGCCCCTGGGTCATCGCCGAGTACGCGGGGGACTTCCCGGACGTGGCCGCGGTGACGAAGTACGTGCCCCTGCCCTACTGGGGTGACGCCCCCAAGTTCGTGGCCGACTCCGGCTGGGGCCTGACCGTCTCGGCCAACAGCAAGGTGAAGGATGCGGCCTGGGACTTCGTCAAGTTCGTCACCCTCAACGACGAGAACGCCCTGCAGTGGAACATCGCCTCGGGCACCATCCCCGCCATCGCGGCCAACACCCAGGGGGATCCGGGCCAGAAGCTCATCACCGAGTTCCCCCACTTCGAGCCCTTCCTGCCCCTGCTGCAGTACGGCCAGTACGTGGGCCACATGCCCGACCGGGATCTGCTCTGGTACGACATCACCTACCAGCACATCCTGAACATGCTCCAGGGCAACGAGAGCATCGACGACGCCCTGAGCGCCATGGAGCGGGAAGCCAACGAGATGTGGTGATGCGTCCTGTGATGCGCCCATGTTGATGTAAACCGGCAACGCGCGGCGTGGTGCGCGGGGACGGGCCTTGGGCCTGGTCTGCGCGCACCACGCCCTGCCTCGCCCCTTCCACCTTCTATCCCAGGCGGTGAAATCCGATGGCCGAGTCCACCATCTCCACCCAACCTGTGCCTCAGGTGGCCCGCAAGCCCGGCATTTTCAGCGGCCGGGACCGGGCGATCAAGATCTTCCTCGCGGCGACCGTCATCCCCATGGTCCTGTACATGGCGTTCTGGTCGCTGTTCCCCATCCTGTGGGGATTCACCCTCTCCCTGTTCGAGTACAGCGCCCGCCGGGCTGGGGCGGGCGGCTTCCTGGGCATGGGCGGCGCCAACCCTTACATCGGTCTCCAGCATTACGTCAACATGCTGGACTTCTCCGAAGAAGCGCCCAAGATCGTCAAGCAGTTCCACCAGAGCCTGAAGACCACAGTCCTGTTCGCCTTCCTGGTCGTGCCTCTGAACATGAGCATCACCCTGCCCCTGGCCGTGATGTTGGACAGCATCCACCGCCGCCTGCAGCCCTTCTTCCGCACCTTCTTCTTCCTGCCCATCGTGACCGCGTCCGTGGGTGTGGCCATCATGTGGGGCTTCATCTTCCACCCCCAGCTGGGGCTGCTCAACGGCATCCTCACGGCCATCTCGGGCAAGATGGTGGCCATCCAGTGGCTGGGGGATCCCCACCTGAAGTTCCTGGGCATCCCGGTAGCCCTGCTGGCTGTGATCGCCGCCTACCTCTGGCAGGACATCGGCTACAACACCCTCATCTTCATCGCCGCCCTGCAGAGCATCCCCCAGAGCCTGCGGGACGCCGCCAAGGTGGACGGGGTCAACAGCCTGCAGATGTTCTGGCACGTGACGATCCCCCTGCTCCGGCCGACCATCCTGCTGGCGGCGGTCCTCACCATGATCTCCGCCTTCCAGGTCTTCGACATCATCCAGGTGATGACCAACGGCGGCCCCCAGGACCAGACCCGGGTGCTGGTCATCGACATCTACTACAACGCCTTCCGCTTCCAGCGCATGGGCTGGGCTTCCGCCGTCTCCGTGGTCCTGTTCCTCCTGGTTCTCGTCATCTCCCTCATCCAGACCCGCCTCCTGCGCACGGAATGGGAGTACTGAATCATGTCAACACTCGCACGCACCGCCCAACCCAAGCCGCGGATCGCCTGGGGGCGAGTCCTGGCCTACACCATCCTCATCCCAGCCGCGCTGGTGGCCATGACGCCCTTCGTGTGGATGATCCTGTCGTCCTTCAAGACGGCCGCGGAGATCCACCGCATGCCGCCCACCTTCTTCCCCGAGATGCCCACCCTGGACAACTACCGGACCATCTTCCAGGACAAGGATCTGCCCCTCGCGGTCTTCTACAAGAACTCGGCCATCATCGCCGTGGCCAACGTGGTCCAGGTCCTCTTCACCAGCTCCCTCTTCGGCTACATCTTCGCCAAGTTCGAGTTTCGGGGCAAGCAGCCCATCTTCTGGTTCATTCTGGCCACCATGATGATCCCCATGCAGGTGACCATGATCCCGGGCTACCTCATCCTGACCAAGCTCCACCTGCTGAACAAACTCATTGCCCTCATCATCCCATCGGCCATCGACGCCTTCGGCATCTTCCTCTTCCGCCAGTTCGCCCTCTCCATCCCCAGGGAGCTCATCGAGGCCGCGCGCATCGACGGCGCGTCCGAGTTCCGCATCTACCGCTCCATCGTCCTTCACCAGTTGAAACCGGCCCTGGCCACCTTCGGCATGCTCACCTTCATGTTCAACTGGAACGCCTATCTCTGGCCCCTCATCGTCCTGACCGAGAAGAGCAAGCGCACGCTGCCCATCATCCTGGTCTGGTACACCACGAAGAACTCCGTCCAGGAGCATCTCACCCTGGCCGCCTCGGTGCTGGTCGTCCTGCCCATCCTCGTCGTCTTCCTCTTCTCCCAGAAGTGGATCGTCCGGGGCATCACCTTGACAGGGATCAAGTGAGTGCAGGAGCGGAACGAGGGGGGTGACATGGAGACCAAGTGCGTGACTCGGATGCTGCTGGGGCTGATCCTGGGGATGCTGCTGGCCGGATGCAGCCCGGGACCGGCCCAGGAGCCAGCCCTCACCCAGGAGGACTGGCTGGCGGTCCAGGATTTCCTCTACCAGCTCCAGCGCCCGAACCCCAAGCGCATCGGCAAGACCGCCTTCGACCTGGTGGTGGTCAGCATCGCCGCGGCAGGCAACTCCCCGGACACGATCCCCGCGCTGAAGCGGAGCGAAGGGGGCGACAAGATCGTCCTGGCCTACATGAGCATCGGCCAGGCCGAGACCTACCGGGAGTACTGGCAGCCCGAGTGGAAGAAGAACCCACCGGCCTGGCTGGATGAGGGAGACGCCACCTGGAGCAACGATTTCTGGGTCCGCTATTGGATGCCCGAGTGGCAGGCCATCATCTTCGGCTCCCCCGAGAGCTACCTGGACCGCATCATCGCCCTGGGCTTCGATGGGGTCTACCTGGACCGGGTGGACGCCTATCAGTTCTACCAGGAGCGGGACGGCCGGGAGACCGCCGCCCAGGAGATGGTGGACTTCGTCCTGGCCCTCACCGCCTATGCCCGGGAGCAGCGGCCCGGCTTCGGCGTCTTCCCCCAGAACGCGGAGGAGCTGGGCATCCAGTTCCCCGACTACCTGGCCCAGATGACCGGCACCGGCGTGGAGGACCTCTACTACGGCTATCCAGTGGACCACCAAGCCAGCCCCCCAGAGTGGACGGCCCAGCGGGAGGACATCCTGCGCCGCTGGGTGGAGGCGGGCAAGCTGGTCCTGACCATCGATTACACGGCCCGGCCCGAGCAGATCGCGGACGCCTACTGCCGCTCCTGGAGGAACGGCTTCGTCCCCTACGTCACCGATCGCTCCCTGGGCCGTCTGCGCATCAACCCCGGCTTCGAGCCGGACAAGTCTCCGAAGGAGTGGCCCTGTGACTAGACCAGGATTGGGCTTGGCGGCCCTGTTTATCCTGGGCCTGCTCATGGCCTGCAGCGCCCCCGCCGAGCCCGCCAGCCCCACACCCCAGATCACCCCCCAGACGTTTCAGGAAAAAGGGGCGAACACCGCCGCCACGCCCCACGCCGTCTCCCCCTGGCAGCGGATCAACCCGGGCGGGGGCGGGTGGTTCGCCACCGCAGGCGCCGGACCGTCCGGCATCATGCTGGCCGCCAGCGACCTGAGCGGAGCCTACCGCTCCCTGGACCGAGGCCAGAGCTGGGATGTCATCGGCGCCAGCCAGGGTCTGACCGTCACCCACGTGGGCGGCCTGGGCTTCCACCCCACGGACCCGGACATTCTCTACGTGGGCACAGAGGATGGCCTCTTCCGCAGCCAGGATGGGGGCGACAGCGTGACCCTCGTCCTGGACTACGGCTACGTCACGGACATCGCCATCGCCCCCGAGGACCCGGACGTGGGCTACGCGGCCGTCCACAGCCAGTGGGACCGCAGCGACGGCCAGGTGGCCCGCAGCACGGACAACGGCCTCACCTGGCAGCCGGTCAGCCAGGACCTGCCCGATGGGCTGCGCATCCTGGAGCTGATCCCCCACGCCCAGGACCCAGACCGGCTCGTCCTGCGGACCGGCGAGGATCGATTCACCGGCGGCCCGCGCCAGGCCTTCCGCAGCACCGACGGCGGCGTCCACTGGACTCGGATCGGCGCCGACCTGGGTGACGTGGTCTACCTGGCCCAGGCTCCCTCCCAGCCGGAGGTCCTCTACCTCACCGTGGAGGGCGCGGACCCGGATGGCCCGGGCCGCCTCTTCCGCAGCAGCGACGGGGGCGACAGCTGGTCCCTGGTGACCGAGCGGGGCGGCTTCATCTGGCTGACCCCAGCGGATCCCCAGCACATCCGCCTCATCGACCCGGACCACCCCTTCCCCTGGGACGAGCGCAGTGGCGTCTGGGAGAGCCTGGATGGAGGTCAGAGTTGGCAGCGGATCAGCCAGGTGGAGGACTGGGACACCGGCTGGAGCCAGGCCTACTGGGCCTACAGCGCCCCGCCCCGGGCCCTGAGCGTGGACATGTCGGATCCGGAGACCCTGCTCTGGGCCACCAGCCAGTGGGTCTTCGCCAGCTTCGACGGCGGCCGCCACTTCGAAAACCTCTTCACCGAGGAGGAGGCGCCCGGCCGCTGGCGCTCCCGGGGGCTGGACAACGTGGTCATGTTCGACCTGGCTGTCAGCCCCGCCGCCCCGGACTCCATCACCCTGGGCTACTTCGACATCGGCTGCTGGCACAGCCCGGACCGAGGCCTCTCCTGGCGCAACTGCAACCACCCGGACTTCACCGGAGACTGGGAGGGCAACGGGGGCAACACCACCACCCTCCTGGCGGACCCGACCCGGAGCGGCGTGGTCTGGACGGCCCAGGCCCCCTCCTGGGACGAGCCCGGGACCCTGCTGCGCAGCCAGGACAGCACCGCCACCTGGACCGAAATGGGGGATGGCCTGCCCGCCGCGCCCCTCCTGGGCCTCTCCCTGGACGCCACCAGCCCGGAGGACAGCCGCACCCTCTTCCTCACCGCCCAGGGGGACGTCTACCGCAGCACGGACGACGGCGCCAGCTGGAGCCGGGTCCTGGCCTGCGGCGGCTGCCGAGTCACTGCGGTGGATCCCCTGGATGGCCGCTGGGTCTACGCGGGCGGCGAGGCGGGCCTCTTCCGCTCGGCGGACGGGGGCCAGAGCTGGACGTCCACGGGCCTGGCCGAGATGGCCGGGGATGTGACCGGCCCGCCCTGGGAGTGGGGGTGGACTGGCGTGGCCGCTATCCTCCCGGACCCGCACCGGGCCGGCTGGGTCACCGTGGCAGTCTACGGGCCGGACCGAGGCCTCTACCGCAGCCAGGACCGGGGCCAGAGCTGGGAGAAGCTCCTGGACGACGACTTCCTGTGGGACGTGGCCGTCTCGCCCCAGGATCCGGACATCCTGGTGGCCGCCTCGTCCAGCGCCTTCGTCGCTGGCGGCTACGAGCCGGGCTCCCAGGGGGTGCTCCTCTCCACGGATGGGGGCCAGAGCTGGCAGCCAGTCAACCAGGGCATGGCCTGGCCCTTCGCCAACTCCCTGGCCTTCGCCCCCTGGGACCCGAACACCCTCATCGTGGGCTCGCCGGGGACGGGCTTCCAGCGGCGCACCTTCGCCTTCCACACGGAGGCCATCTACCTGCCCCTGGTCACCCGCTGACGGAGAACCCGGGCGCATCGGCATTCATCGGTGGCTGCCCAAAGCCACCCCAAGCACACGGAGTGAACCATGAAAGTCACCATCATCGGCGCGGGGAGCGCCGTCTTCGCCACGGAGCTCATGACCGACATCCTGAGCACCCCGGCCCTGGAGCAGGGCACCTTCGCCCTGGTGGACATCGACCCGGAGCGGCTGGAGCTGGCCCACCGCATGGCCGAGTTCCTGATCCGCAAGAGCGGCCGGGCCTGGGACGTGCAGGCCAGCACAGATCGCACCCAGGTGTTGGCCGACAGCGACTACGTGATCCACACCATCGAGGTAGCCGGCCTGGCCAACGTGCGCCACGACTACGACATCCCCCTCAAGTACGGGGTGGACCAGTGCATCGGCGACACCATCGGCCCGGGTGGGCTCTTCAAGGCCCTGCGCACCCTGCCCGCCTGGCTGGAGATCCTGGCGGACGTGGAGCGGCTGGCCCCTCGGGCCCTGGTCATGAACTACACGAACCCCATGTCCTTGACCGTGCTGGCCGGGGTGCGGGCCTCCTCCCTGCCCATCGTGGGCCTCTGCCACTCCATCCAGCACACCTCCCAGCAGCTGGCCGAGTACCTGGACATCCCCCTGGAGGAGATCGACTGGCGGGCCGCGGGGATCAACCACCTGGCCTGGTTCACCCAGCTGGAGCGGCAGGGCCAGGACCTCTACCCCCTGCTGCGCCAGCGCATCCAGGAGCATCCGGAGATCTACGAGCAGGACCCGGTGCGCTTCGAGCTGATGAAACACCTGGGCGCCTTCCCCACCGAGTCCAGCGGCCACGTCTCCGAGTACGTGCCCTACTTCCGCAAGCGGCCGGACCTGCTGAAGAAGTACACCCGGCCGGGCTACCGGGGCGAGAGCGGCTTCTACGCCAACAACTGGCCCCGCTGGCGGGAGGAGGCGGACCAGGAGATCCGGGACTACCTGGCGGGGAAACGCGAGTACACCCTGGAGCGAGGGCCGGAGTTCGCCTCCTACATCATGGAGGCCATGGAGACGGACACGCCCACGGTGATCTACGGCAACGTGCCCAACACCGGGCTCATCGACAACCTGCCCCAGGACGGGGTGGTGGAGGTGGCCTGCCT
>WGCB01000373.1 GCA_015494005.1 Caldilineaceae bacterium | reverse complement strand
TAGGTGAAGAGGGCCGTGCCGTCGGGCTGGATGGTGAAGGCCGACTCGGTGGGCATCTCGGTGAGCAGGGTCAGGCCATCGAAGCTGGGCTCCTCCAGAGCGTCCACCGCGAAGAGGCCGAGGGTGGTGGTGATGTCCTGGGAGGCGCTCAGGGTGAGGGTGGAGGGCGAGGCGGTGATGTCCAGGATGCGGTCGCCCTGGTCCGCCAGGATGCCGCTGTCCGTCCAGGAGAAACGGGCCGCGTCCTCGGGGAGGACAGGCGGGATGGTCCCGGTTCCGGGTAGGCTCTGGCCCTGGGCCACGCGGTTGCCGCAGGAGGCCAGGCCCAGCCCCAGGAGGAAGACGACGAAGAGCCAGCAGAGAACACGGATCAGGGGTGAAAGCGCGGTTCGGGGCCGAGTGGAAATCATGGGGGAGACTCCTTCCTTCAGCGAATACGGTCACAGCGAATACGGTCGCCATGCACAGGGCGCTACGGCTACGGATCGATGCCCCCAACCAGGCCGGAGGAGACCAGCTCCTGGGGGAGGTGGCTCCCCAGGCGGCCAGGAGGGCCTGCCTTTTATACAAAACAAAACGGGAAAGGTTACAGGGAACCTTTCCCGTGCGGGGTGCATGGCAGGAAATTTGGGCAAAACCGCGGAGCTTTGAGGGCCCCAGCGGAGAAATCAGGCGGCGGCCTGCTCCGCCAGGCGCTGGCGCTCGTACGCCAGGGTCTCGGCCAGGCCCTCCTTCAGGGGACGGGGCGTCCAGCCCAGCTCGCGCCGGGCCTTGGCGTTGTCGCCGATGTAGGTGGTCCCCGCGCTGACCCGGAGGTACTCGCTGCTGTAGTTGCTGGGCACCGGGACGAACTTCTCCACCAGGGCCATGAGGGCGCTCACGGCTTTGAGCACACCTGGGGGAGCGGACATCCTGGGCCCGGGCACCCCGGTGATCTCCTCGGCCAGCTTCAGCCCCTCCGCCAGGGTGTGCACCGGGCCGGTCAGGAAGTAGCTCTCGCCGATGCGCCCCTTCTCCATGGCCAGGATGTGCCCTCGGGCGATGTCCTCCACGTGGGCCCAGCTGAAGGCCACGCCCTGGGGCAGCATGGGCAGCTTCTGGGTGAGGTACTGGACCATGAGCTCGTGGCTCGGCCCTTCGTCCCCGGGGCCGTAGACCAGGCCGGGCTGGACGATGACCAGGGGCAGGCCCTGGGCGATGAACGCCTCCGCCACGCGATGGGCCTCCGCCTTGGTGCGGTCATACACGCTCAGGTGCCTGCCGGTGAAGCGGTAGCTCTCGTCCACCACCGCGCCCTTGGTGTCGGAGTTCACCGCCACGGTGCTGGTGTAGACCCCCTTGGGGATGCCCAGCTCCTGCATGGTCTCCAGGACGTTGCGGGTGCCCTGGACGTTGACCGCCTCGGCGGCGCTGGTGTCCCGGACGCCCACCTTGTACCAGCCGGCGATGTGGAAGACGCCGTCCGCGCCCTCCATGGCCGGGTGGATGGAGGCCTTGTCCGTGACATCCCCCTGGACCACCTCCACGCCCATGTCGGCCAGGAAGTGGGCCTTCTGGGGGGTGCGCACCAGGGCCACCACGTCATGGCCGGCCTCCCGCAGCTGCCTGGCCACGTGCTTGCCGATGAAACCGGTGGCGCCTGTCATGAAATAGCGCATTGCTGCCTCCTTTGGGCTACGCCCTTCTCCTCTCGGTATCCTGTCGGTATCCTGCGAGCAGGGTTGTCAAGGCCTGGGGGTCAGGCCGGGGCTCGGACGTCCAGGATGGACCGCCCTCACCCCACCGCCAGCTCCTCGTCCAGCCGGTCGGTGACGAACATGTGGCCTGGCGCGTGGGTGATCATGAAAGGAACCCGGCTGGCCAAGGCCACGGCCTGGGGTGTGACGCCGCAGGCCCAGAAGACCGGCACCTCGCCAGGATGCACGGCCACCGGGTCGCCGTAGTCGGGCTGGGCCAGGTCCCGGATGCCCAGGGCTTGGGGCTCGCCGATGTGGACCGGCCCGCCGTGGACCGCCGGGAAGCGGGAGGTCACCTGCACGGCCCGGGCCACCAGATCGGCGGGGATGGGCCGCATGGAGACGACCAGGGGCCCGTGGAAGGGGCCCGCGGGCTGGCAGGGGCGGTCGGTGCGGTACATGGGCACGTTGCAGCCACACTCCAGATGGCGGACTGGCACCCCCGCGGCCACCAGGGCCCGCTCGAAGGTGAAACTGCAGCCCAGGAGGAAGGCCACCAGGTCGTCCCGCCACCAACGCCCCAGCTCCGTGGGCTCGTCCACCAGCTCGCCGGCCTGGTAGACCCGGTAGCGGGGCAGATCCGTGCGCAGGTCCACGTCCTGGGCCCAGCGGGGTGAGGGCTGCCACGATCCGGGCGCCGTGACGTCCAGCACAGGACAGGGCTTGGGGTTGCGCACGCAGAAGCGCAGGAAGTCGAAGGCCTGCTCCTGGGGCAGGATGGCCAGGTTGGCCTGGACGGTGCCGGGGGCCAGCCCAGCAGTGGGGCCAGTCCAGGCTCCGGCCCGGATGGCCTGCCGGGCCTGGCGGCCGGTCTGGGGATGGCTCTGGATGCCGGGCGTGGCCATCTACCCTTCACCCCCCATGCCCAGGTAGGCCTTGTGGATCTGCTCGCTGTGCAGGAGCTCCTCCCCGGTCCCCTCCAGCACCACGTGGCCCGTCTCCAGGACGTAGGCCCGATCGGCGATCTCCAGGGACTCCCGCACGTTCTGCTCCACCAGGAGGATGGTCAGGCCGTCCTCCCGGTTGATGCGCTCCACCAGCTGGAAGATGGCGTCCACCAGGACCGGCATGAGGCCCAGGGAGGGCTCGTCGAGCATGAGGAGCCGGGGGCGGGCCATGAGCCCCCGTCCGATGGCCAGCATCTGCTGCTCGCCTCCGCTGAGGGTGCCGGCCCGCTGCTCCTTGCGCTCGGCCAGCCGGGGGAAGAGCTGGAAGACCCGCTCCAGGGTGCGGTCCCGCTCGTCGTCGCTGCGCAGGAAGGCCCCCAGGTAGAGGTTGCGGAGCACAGTCTGGTGGGCGAAAATGCCCCGGCCCTCGGGCACATGGGCGATGCCCCGGGCGGTGATCTGGTGGGCTTTGAGGGTGTGGATGGGCTGGTCGTCCAGGTAGATGGCACCCTGGGCCACGGGGCGCATGCCAGAGATGGCCCGAAGCAGGGTGGTCTTCCCCGCGCCGTTGGAGCCGATCACCGCCACGATCTCCCCTTCGTTCACCGAGAGGGAGACATCCCGCAGGGCGGGCACCTCGTCGTAGCGAACTTCGATGTTCTCAATGCGCAGCACGGTATCTCTCTCCCAGATAGGCTTCGATGACCCGCTCGTTGGCGGCGATCTTCTCCGGCACGTCGTCGGCGATGATCTGGCCGGAATCCAGGACCACGATGCGGTCGGCCAGGGGCATGACCACCTTCATGACGTGCTCCACCATGACGATGGTGATCCCCTCCTCCCGCAGGCGCCGGACGATGGAGACGGCCGCGTGGATCTCGCTGGGGTTCAACCCGGCCATGGCCTCGTCCAGGAAGAGGAGGGTGGGCTCCGTGGCCAGGGCCCGGGCCAGTTCCAGGCGTTTCTTGCCGGCGATGGTCAGGTTGCGCGCGATCTGGCCCTGGCGGTCCGCCAGCCTGGTGAGCGCCAGCACATCCAGGGCCTTGCGTCGGGCGTCCGGCACCCGGGGGTGGCGCAGGAAGGCCCCGATCATCACGTTTTCCAGCACGGTGAGGTCCTTGAGGACCCGCACGATCTGGAAGGTGCGGGCGATGCCGACCTGGCAGACCCGTTCCGGGGGCCAGCCGGTGATGTCCCGGCCCTGGAAGCGGATGCTCCCCGCGGTGGGCGGGTAGAAACCGGTGACACAGTTGAAGAAGGTCGTTTTCCCCGCGCCGTTGGGACCGATCAGCCCCAGGATCTCCCCTGCCTCCACGTGCATGGTGATGTCCCGGTTGGCGGCCAGCCCACCGAAGGTCTTGGTCAGCCCATTCACCTCAAAGAGAGCCATCACCCACACCTCCTTCCGGGGCGGCCACCGGGGCCTGCTGGGCCAACTTGCGCTGGGCCCGCCGCTGCCGCCAACTTCTCAGCAGGGCCATCAGCCCGCCGGGCTGGTAGATGGAGATGAGCACGATGAGCAGCCCGTAGACCACCAAATGCAGCCCGCCGGCCCGTCCGGCCAGGTAGACCCGGGTGTACTCGGCCATGGGGATGAGCACCGCCGCGCCGATGATGGGCCCGGCCAGGGTGCCCGTGCCGCCCAGAATGGCCACCAGGGCCATCTGGATGGAGAGAGCCAGGGGGAAGACGGTCTTGGGGCTCACGTAGAGGACGAACTGGGCGTAGAAGGTCCCAGCCATGGCGGCGATGGCCGCGCTGATGACTATGGCGTAGAGCTTGTAGCGGGTGACGTTGATGCCCAGGCTGCGGGCCGCGTCCGGGTCCTCCCGGATGGCCTTCAGGTAGTAGCCCATGCGGCTCCGTTCGATCCAGTAGGTGACCAGGGCCGTGGCCACCAGCATGCCCAGGACGATGTAATAGTACATGGCCTTGGACTCGTTGAACTGGAAATCCACCAGGCGATCCCCCCGAACGATGGGCAAGTAGAGGCCCACTGCGCCTCCGGCCCACTTCAGGTTGCGGAAGAGCACCGCGAAGATCTCCCCAGCGGCGATGGTGGCGATGGCGAAGTAGTGGCCGGCCAGGCGGAAGCTGGGCCGGCCGATGATGGCCGAGACGATCACCGCGACCAGGGCGCCGGCCAGCATGCCCAGCCAGGGAGAGATGCCCCAGTTGTTGAGCAGGAGGGTGGAGGTGTAGGCCCCCAGGCCAAAGAAGATGGCGTGTCCGAAGGAGACCTGGCCCGCGTAGCCGCCGATCACATTCCAGGCCAGCCCCAGGACGCTCCAGAGCAGAATCAGGATCATGGTGCGGAGCAGGAATGGGGCGGGAAAGAGGCTGGGAAAGGCAAGCAGAAAGAGCAGTAGAAGGGCCAGGGCCAGTTGGGGTAGACGGTTCTGTCGCATGATACTCCCTAACGCCGGCCGAAGAGGCCTTGAGGACGAATGAAGACCACGCCCAGGTAGATGCCGTAGACCAGGATGGTCTTGAAGCGGGGCTCCCAGAGGAAACCGCCCATCACCTGGACCACGCCGATGAGGATCCCGGCGATGAAGGCGCCGGTGACGCTGCCGAAGCCGCCCAGGGCCACGGCCACGTAGGCCACCAGCACGAAGACCGCCCCCACCTCCGGGAAGATGGGGTTGAAGGTGGCCAGGAGGGCGCCGGCCACCCCCACGCTGGCCAGGGCCAGTCCCCAGGCCAGGGCGAACATCTTCTCCGGATCGATGCCCATGAGGCCAGCCACTTCCTTGTTCTCCGCGGTGGCCTCCAAGGCCCAGCCGGTGCGGGTGTTTTTCAGGAACCAGTAGAGGGCTCCTGTCGTCAGGGCCGCGCCGACGGAAGCCACCAGCTGGGGCGTGCCGATGAAGATACCGAAGAGCTCCAGCCGACCGGTGACCAGGGTGTCGCCGATGCGCCGGAAGTCCTCGCTCCAGAGCAGCTGGGC
>WGCB01000372.1 GCA_015494005.1 Caldilineaceae bacterium | reverse complement strand
GGCGGCGGGTGCGGCGCAGGCAGTGACCATCACCGCCAGGATCAGCAGGGCAGTGACGAGGATCGTGGCGCGTTTCGGTTGCATGGTTCCTCCTCCTGGTGACATGGATGGACTGGTAGCATGGATGGACAGGTGATATGGATGATGGATGGTGTGGCGAACCACAGGGACGATGCATAGGACAGCGTGGACAGCGCGTCGACAACAGCCGGGGGAGTCAGGGGAGGGATTTCGGCTCTATTTTACCCCTGATTCGACGCATTGCACAAGGAGGTGGAAAATTGGGCGCTCAGGAGATTGGGAGATCAGTTGATTGAGAAGAGGGGCGCAGCAAGCAGCGCCCCTGCCCAAGCACCTGGAACGCTGCGCTCATTCTGTCACCCAGCCATCCTGTCACCTTGTCATCATTGTCATCCTGTCACTCCTCCAACCACTCCTTGTCTCCTTGTCTCCGTGTCTCCCAGTCTCCTCGTCTGTCGTTCCGCCGCGTTTGCGTTCGAACAAACTTTCTGGTTAGATTAGAGACACGTGCAGCGACTTCCCCTACCCACAGGACAACCTCAATGCAGAACAGCAGACCCATCGGCAAGATCGTCAAGTCCAACACCCACATCGACTACGTCTGCCAGGTCTACGGACCGGGCGAGACGTCCCAGGAGCCCCAGCTGGGCGACTACGCCTTCGGGGAGTTCGTGGCCGTGGCCCTCCAAGACAACCAGGGGGAGCGCGCTGGCCAGCTGGTCGGGGTGATCTACAACACCCTGCTCCTGAACCCGGAGTTCGGCAATCTGGGTCCCCGGCTCAGCCCCCGGAGCGAGCAGGAGATCTTCACCCCGGACTACCTGGTGGAGACGGCCACCCTGGTGGGGATCATCGCCCTGGGCTGGCAGGAGCTGGACGGCCGCTACCAACAGGGGGTGCCCGGCCTGGCCGCGGCCGTGGACGCGCCGGTGCGCCGCATGGAGGAGGCAGAGGTCCGGGCCTTCCACCAGGATGAGGCGGGCCGGCTGCGCCTCCGCTACGCGCCGGTGCTCCTGGGGCTGAACAACCCCCTGGTCCCCCAGCTCCTCCTGGGCATCGTGGATCGCCTCACCCGGCTCTTCCCCCAGCAGGCCCAGCAGCTGGCGGTGATCCGCAACAACCTGGCCTGGAAGAGCATCGTTCAACCCGCAGGATAGAGACCCATGACTGCCATCCCATCCCCTGAACGGACCTGCATCGGCACGGTCAAAGGACCAGGCGAGACGCCCCACGAGTTCACCTTCATCGCGCCGGACCCGGAGCGCCGGGTGAAGCACGGGGAGTTCGTCTACTTCCTGGCCCAGGCCGACGGCCAGGAGCGGGCCATCCTGGGCCGGGTGACCGGCCGCCTGCCCGTGCGCATCTTCCCGGACAGCTTCATGGCCGACCCGGCCGTGCCGCCGGAGACGGTGGCCGGGCTCCTGGGCTACGACAGCGACGCCCGAGAGCTCTTCCAGATCACGGTGACGGTGCTGGGCTATTTCGACGAGGGGCTGAAGGATTTCGTGAACCCCCGGGTGCCTCCCCTGGGCGGCGCGCCGGTCTACATCGCGGAGGACGAGCTCCTGGCCCAGGTCCTGAGCCGGGGGCGCAAGGGCGAACGGGGCAGCGCCCACATCGGCGACCTCCTCAGCCGGGAGCCGGGCGCGGTGCCCGTGGCCCTGAACGTCCGGGGCTTCACCAGCACCCACCTGGCCATCATCGCCAGCACAGGCAGCGGCAAGAGCTACCTGGCCGGGGTCCTGCTGGAGGAGCTGCTCAAGCCCTACAACCGGGCCGCGGTGATGGTCATCGACCCCCACGGGGAGTACAACACCCTGCAGCAGATGGCCAACCTGCCCGAGTTCCGGGAGGGGAACTACAAGCCCCGGGTGCGCATCTTCCAGCCGGACCAGATCCGCATCCGCATCGACAGCCTGACCCTGGCCGACCTGCGCTACCTGCTGCCCAACCTGTCGGAGAAGATGCACTACCAGCTGGGCCGGGCCTACAACTTCGCCCAGCGCAGCTTCCGCAATGGCTACACCTTGGAGCAGCTCCTCTACTCCGTGCGCCAGGTGGCGGACGGCCGCAAGGAGGGGGACGAGGAGGCGGAGGAGGACGATCCCACCACGGGCGGGCTCATCTGGCGCATCAACTCGGCCCTGCGGGGCAGCCGCATCTTCCACGACCTGGAGAACCTGGAGCTGAGCGAGCTCTTCGAGCCCGGGCAGTGCACGGTGATCCAGCTCAACGAGGTGGACCGGCGGGAGCAGCAGGTCATCGCGGCCACCCTCCTGCGCCGGGTCTACCAGGCCCGGATCGCCACGGTGAAGAAGCGGGCCGGCCGAGGTGACCGCAACTACATCCCCTTCCCCGTCTTCTGCCTGCTGGAGGAGGCCCACAACTACGCCCCGGCCAACGCGGACGCGGTGAGCTCCGACGTGCTCAAGCAGATCCTGAGCGAGGGGCGCAAGTTCGGGGTGAGCATCGGCCTGATCAGCCAGCGGCCGGGCAAGCTGGACAGCGACGTGCTCAGCCAGTGCATGACCCAGTGCATCATGCGCATCGTGAACCCGATCGACCAGAACCGCATCGCGGAGTCAGTGGAGAGCGTGGGGCGGGATCTGCTCAAGGAGCTGCCGGCCCTGAGCAAGGGGCAGGTGATCGTGAGCGGGGCCAGCGTCAACACGCCGGTGCTGCTCAAGGTGCGCCGACGGCACACGGAGCACGGCGGCGAGGACATCGACGCCCCGGCGGAATGGCGGCACTGGTTCGAGCACGAGCAGGCCATCCAGGAGCGGGACGAGGCCCTGCCCATCTCCAAAGACGTGCCCCGGGAGGACGACGGGACGGCCCTCTGGGCGTGACAGATTGGGAGATTAGGCGATTGGGAGATTGGGCGCCTCACCCACTTCCAACTTCCGACTCCCAACTTCCAACTCCCAACTCCCCATTCCGCATTCCCCACTCGCCATTTCCAGCTCCTGACTCCCCCTACTTCATCCACAGCAGATTGTTCAACAGCCCCATTTCGTCCAAAGTTTCATAGACGTGGTGGCGGACCAGGGGATTGGGATCGTTTAGGTGGCGGAAGAGGGCCGGCGCGGTGCTCACGGAGCGGAGCCGGTGCAGGGCATGGGCCGCCCGGACCCGCACCCCCTCCTCGGGGCTGTCCAGGGCCTCCGCCAGGAGCGGGGCGGCCGGCTCCCCGCAGCGGGCCAGGGCAT
>WGCB01000371.1 GCA_015494005.1 Caldilineaceae bacterium | reverse complement strand
GTCCTCGTGCCATCTTGCCACCCTGTCATCTCTTCGCAGACTTTGCTTGTCTCTTTGTCTGCTTGTCTCCTTGTCTGCGTCTGCCTGTCTTGGCCCTGCAGCCGGACTCACGTACAATACACCCGACCTATCCAGTTGTCAATGAAAGCGCGACGGTGCCAATGTTCCACACTCCTTCCCCTGAAAACGCCCTGGTGCGCCTGGTGGGCCTGAGCAAGTCCTACCAGGAGGCTGGCCAGGAGCATCTCGTCCTGGCGGCCATCGACTGGGCCTTCCCCGCCGGGGAGTTCACCTGCCTGCTGGGCAAGTCGGGCAGCGGCAAGAGCACCCTGCTCAACCTGGTCTCCGGCATCGACGCTCCCACCGGCGGCCAGGTCCTCATCCGGGAAAACGGCCAGGAGATCGACCTCACCGGGCTGAGCGAGCGGGAGCGGACCCTCTTCCGCCGCCGCCACATCGGGATCGTCTTCCAGTTCTTCAACCTGATCCCCACCCTGACCGTGCTGGAGAACGTCAGCCTGCCCCTGGAACTGGCCGGGGAGAGCCGCCGGGGCCAACGCCAGGCCCGATCCCTGCTGGAGCGGGTGGGCCTGGGGGATCGCCTGGAGACCTACCCGGACCGGCTCAGCGGCGGGGAGCAGCAGCGGGTGGCCATCGCCCGGGCCCTGGTCCACGACCCGCTGCTCGTCCTGGCGGATGAGCCCACGGGCAACCTGGACGAGGAGACGGGCCAGGTGGTCCTGGAGCTGCTCCTGGAGCTGAGCCGGGACGCGGGCAAGACCCTGATCATGGCCACCCACGACCCGGACATCGCCGCCCTGGCCGACCAGGTCCTGCACCTGGAGCAGGGGAAGCTGGCCGCGAACGGCAGGCACGAAAGCCAGAGGAGGGGGTAGTCTGGCCAAGATGACAAGGTGACCGGATGGCCAGATGGCCGGTTGCAGCAAGATCCTCCCGAACCCAATCAACCAATTATCCAGTCAACCAATCCCTTCACTCTCCAGTCTCCACTCGCAGTGCCCCAATCTTCAATCTTCGATCTTGCATCTTATTTGACCTTTGACCCAACTGTCCACCATGTTCCACTCTCTCACCCCCATCCTCCGCCTGGCCTGGCGACATGCCTGGCGACGCCCCATCCAGAGCGCCTTCCTCGTCATCGGGGTGGCCATCGGCGTGGCCATGATCGTGGCCATCGACCTGGCCAACAGCTCGGCCAACCGGGCCTTCGAGCTGGGCACGGAGACGGTGGCCGGCCGGGCCACCCACCAGATCGTCGCCGGCCCCACCGGGCTGGACGAGGCGGTCTACCTGCGCCTGCGCCGGGAGCTGGGCTACCGCCTGAGCGCGCCGGTGGTGGAGAGCTACGTCACCGCCCTGGAGCTGGACGCCCAGCCTGTGCGCCTCCTGGGGGTGGACCCCTTCGCGGAGCCCCCCTTCCGCAGCTACCTGGGCAACGACACCCGCCTGGTGGGCCAGGAGACCGCCCTCACCGACCTGCTCCTGCGGCCGGCCACCGTGCTCCTGAGCCAGGTGGTGGCCCAGCGCTACGGCATCCAGCCTGGGGACGAACTCCACGTGCGGGCCGGCAGCCGCCAGGTGACCCTCACCGTGGTGGGCCTGCTCCAGCCCGCGGACGAGCTGAGCCGCCGGGCCCTGGACGGCCTGCTCCTGGCCGACATCGCCACGGCCCAGGAGGTGCTGGAGCGGGTGGGCCGCCTGGATCGCATCGACCTCATCCTGCCCGAGGGGCCGGAGGGCCAGGCCATCCTGGAGCGGATCCAGGCCATCCTACCGCCAGGGGCCCGCATCCAGCGCCCCGAGGCCCGCACCGGCGCCATCGAAGAGATGACCGCGGCCTTCCGCCTGAACCTGACCGCGCTCAGCCTGCTGGCCCTGGTGGTGGGCATGTTCCTCATCTACAACACCGTCACCTTCAGCGTGGTGCAGCGGCGGCCGATCCTGGGCAGCCTGCGGGCCCTGGGCATGACTCGGCGGGAGATCTTCGGGCTGATCCTGCTGGAATCCGGCGTGCTGGGGCTGCTGGGGACGGTCCTGGGCCTGGGCCTGGGGCTGCTCCTGGGCCGGGGCGCGGTGCGCCTGGTGACCCAGACGGTGAACGACCTCTTCTTCGTGGTGGCGGTCCGCCAGGTGGACGTTCCCGTCTTCACCCTGGTGAAGGGCGGGGTGAGCGGCGTGCTGGCCGCGCTCCTGGCCGCGCTCCTCCCCGCCTACGAGGCCACGGAGGTGCCCCCGGCCGGGGCCCTGCAGCGCAGCCTGGTGGAGGAGCGGGCCCGACGGCTCCTGCCCTGGATCACCGGGGCCGGGGTGGGGCTGCTCCTCCTGGGCCTGGCCCTCCTCCTCCCGGACTGGGGCCTGGTGGTGGCCTTCGCCGGCCTCTTCGCGGTGATCATCGGCGCCGCCTTCCTCACCCCAGGGACGGTGCTGGTGGCCATGCGCCTGCTCCAGCGGGCCCTGGGACATGGCCTGGGACGCCGTCTGGGGCTCATCCCCCGCATGGCGCCCCGGGACATCATCCGCTCCCTGAGCCGGACCTCCGTGGCCATGGCTGCGCTCATGGTCTCGGTCAGCGTGATCATCGGCGTGGGGGTGATGATCGGCAGCTTCCGCCTGACCGTGGAGGACTGGCTGGGGGAGATCCTCCAGGCGGACATCTACGTCTCGCCCCCCTTCCAGGGCGCGGACCGGGCCTACGGCAGCCTGAGCCCGGAGCTGGCAGCGGAGCTGGGCCACTTCCCGGGAGTCACCAGCTGGGCCACAAGCCGGGAAGCCGAGGTGGTGGCCCGCCTGC
>WGCB01000370.1 GCA_015494005.1 Caldilineaceae bacterium | reverse complement strand
TGGTACAAGGCCAGCTTCAACTGGGCCATTCACGTGCTTTCCCATCTGCCCATCGTCCTCCTCTTTGCCCACATCCCCTTCTCCCTGGACGTGCGCACCATTCCTCTGGTACTGGCCTTCGGTCTCCCGACCATCATGCTCATGTTCCTGATCGAGACCGGCCTGGTGGCCATCGCCATCGCCCTCTCCTCGGGGGCGCGCCTCACCACGGTTTGGCGGGATCAGTTCGAATGGCTGGCCATCCACTACGCCGTGCTGGGGGTGATCGGGTTGCTCCTGGCTGTGGCGTACACCTTCATGGGACTGGCCGGGTTGGTGGTCTTCATCTTGCCCGGCTTCGTCCTGCGCTACTCCCAGAAGCTCTATGTGGATCGGACCAAGGCCAGCGTGACCGAGCTTCGGCGCATGAACGCGGAGCTTCTCCGGGCCAACCAGGAAGTGGCCCGGGCCAACCAGGAGATCCGGGATCTGAACAGCGATCTGATGCTCACCCTGGCCAAGATCATCGACGCCCGCGACCCCTTCGTCTCCAGCCATGCCATCCAGGTGGCGGACCTGGCCATGGCCATCGGGCAGAAGCTAGGGCTCTCCGGTGAGCGGCTGGAGCACCTGCGCCAGGCAGCTCTCCTCCACGACATCGGCAAGCTAGCCATCCCGGAGAAGATCCTCCACAAGCCCAGCGGCCTCACACCCGAGGAGCGGGAGATCATCAAGACCCACGCCACCATCGGCGCGGACTTCCTGGAGACCTCCCGCGGCCTGCGCCACCTGGCCCCCTTCGTCCGCCACCACCATGAGCGCTGGGATGGGGCTGGCTATCCCAGCGGCCTGAAGCAGGAAGAGATCCCCCTGGAGGCCCGCATCCTCTCCCTGTGCGATGCGGTGGATGCCATGGCCTCGGATCGCCCCTACCGCTCGGCCCTGCCGGTGAGCGAGATCCTCAAGGAGGTGCGCAAACATGCCAGCGACCAGTTCGATCCCAATGTGGCGGAAGCCTTCCTCCAGGTGGTGGCCGAGAGCCATGGGCAGATCGTGGTCAACTCCGCGGTGAAGATCACCCAGAACGAGGAGCGAGCCCGCCGCCTCCTGGGGCAGTGGAAGGATCCGGCTCCCGCTTCCGCCAAGGGATCGGTGCTGCCCAAGATGCCGGACCTCTCCCGGGCTGCCAGCTGATCCCTCCTGGGGCTGCCAGCCCCGATCTTCCAGACCCTGGACGCGCAAGGCCCTCGGAACGTCGAGCTCCGAGGGCCTTTTCTGTGTGCGAGGACTCGTCCCCTTGCCGCTGGGAGGCGTCAACCGAGCGTCGGCTCCCGGTCCCGCTCCAGCAGGGGCTTCAGGTAGTGGCCGGTGTAGCTGCGGGGCGAAGCCGCCACCGCCTCCGGCGTTCCCTCCGCGATGACGTAGCCTCCCTTGTCACCTCCCTCGGGCCCCAGGTCGATCACCCAATCACAGTTCTTGATCACATCCAGGTTGTGCTCGATGACCAGCACCGTGTTCCCTTTGTCCACCAGGGCATGGAGCACGGCCAGCAGCCGCTTGATGTCCTCGAAGTGCAGGCCGGTGGTGGGTTCGTCCAGGATGTAGAGGGTGTTGCCCGTGTCCCGGCGGCTCAGCTCCTTGCTTAGCTTGATGCGCTGGGCCTCCCCGCCGGAGAGGGTGGTGGCCGGCTGGCCCAGGCGGATGTAGCCCAGGCCCACCGCGTGCAGGGTGGCCAGCTTGGAGCGGATGCGAGGGATGTTCTGGAAGAACTCCAGGGCCTCCTCCACGGTCATGTCCAGCACGTCTGCGATGGTCTTCTCCCGGAAAGTGATCTCCAGGGTCTCCCGGTTGTAGCGCTTGCCCTTGCACTCCTCGCAGGGGACGTAGATGTCGGGCAGAAACTGCATCTCGATCTTGATGATGCCATCGCCCTTGCAGGCCTCGCAGCGCCCACCCTTCACGTTGAAGCTGAAGCGTCCCGGCTTGTAGCCCCGGGCCTTGGATTCGGTCAGGCTGGCGAAGAGCTCCCGGATGGGGGTGAAGAGGCCCACGTAGGTGGCCGGGTTGCTCCGAGGCGTGCGGCCGATGGGGCTCTGGTCGATGTCGATGACCTTGTCCAGGTGCTCCACCCCTTCGACGACCCGGTGCTTGCCCGGCCGAGCCTTGGACCGGTAGAGGAGCTGGGCCAGCTTCTTGTAGAGCACCTCGATGACCAGGGTGGACTTGCCGCTGCCACTAACGCCGGTCACCGCCACGAACTTGCCCAGGGGGATGCGCACGTCGATGTTCTTCAGGTTGTTCTCCCGAGCGCCCCGGATGTGGAGGAACTGGCCGTTCCCATCCCGGCGCACCGGGGGGACCGGGATGCGCTTCTCCCCCCGCATGTACTGGGCTGTGAGGCTCTGCGGGCAGTGGATGAACTCATCCCGAGGCGCGGAGCAGACCACCTGGCCCCCGTGCTCCCCCGCGCCGGGGCCCAGATCCACTACCCAGTCCGCCGCCCGGATGGTGTCCTCGTCGTGCTCCACTACCAGGACCGTGTTGCCCAGGTCCCGCATACCCTGCAGGGTCTGGATCAGCCGGGCGTTGTCCCGCTGGTGCAGGCCGATGCTGGGCTCGTCCAGGATGTAGAGGACGCCCATGAGCTGGCTGCCGATCTGGGTGGCCAGACGGATGCGCTGGGCCTCCCCGCCAGAGAGGGTGGTGGCGCTGCGGCTGAGGGTCAGGTAGTCCAGCCCCACGTTGACCATGAAACTCAGGCGCTCCCGGATCTCCTTGAGCACCTGGCGGGCGATGGCCTGCTGCCGAGGCGTGAGGGGTGAGGGCGCGTGGGGCTCCCCGGTTTCACCGCCCTGGCCGTTGCGGGCTGGATCCAGGCCCGCCTGGGGGCTCCCTTCGCCCATGAGGTGGCGGACCCACTCCAGGGCCTCGGCCACAGGCATCTCCGTCACCTCGTGGATGTTCTTGCCCGCCACGGTCACGGCCAGGGCCTCGGGGCGCAGCCGCTTCCCCTGGCAGACGGGGCAGGGGCGCACCCCCATGTACTCCTCCAGCTTGCCCCGGATGTACTCGCTGTCCGTCTCCCGGTAGCGCCGCTGCAGGTTGGGGATCACCCCGGAGTAGCGGGTCTCGTAGCTGCGGGTGTAGCCCCGCTGGTTGCGGTAGCGGACGGCGACGGTGGCCTCCTTGGGCAGGCCGTAGAGGATGATGTCCCGCTGCTTGTTGCTCAGCTCCCTCACCGGCACCTGGGGCGGGATGGCGTACTGCTCGCAGACGGCCCGCAGAAGCTGGATGTAGTAGCCGTCCGGCTCGTCCTTGCGGGAGCTGGCCTTGTGCCAGGGGCGCACGGCCCCCTCCTCGATGCTGCGATCCATGTCCAGGATCAGCTCAGGGTCGAACTCCTTCAGCATGCCCAGGCCGCCGCAGTGGGGGCAGGCGCCGTGGGGGCTGTTGAAGCTGAAGGTGCGGGGCTCGATCTCCGGCAGGCTGGTGCCGCACTTGACGCAGGCGAAGTGCTCGCTGAAGATTCGGTCCTGAGGGTGGTCCGGGTCGGTCACATCGGCGATGATCAGCGCGCCCTCGCCCAGGCGCAGGGCTGTCTCCACGGAATCGGCCAGGCGGGTGACGTCCACGCCTGGGATGGTGGCCTCGGGGTTGTCCGGGTCCGGCCGCTCCCCGCGGATGACCAGCCGATCCACAACCGCCTCGATGTTGTGCATCTTGTAGCGGTCCAGCTCTGGCGCTTCGCTCACGTCGTAGATCTGGCCGTTCACCCGCACCCGCACGAAGCCCTGTTTCTGGAGGCTCTCGAAGAGGGGCTTGTGATGCCCCTTCCGGTCCTTGATCAGCGGGGCCAGGATCATCAGCCGGGAGCCTTCGGGCATCTCCAGGATGCTGTCCACGATCTGCTGGGGCGTCTGCTGGCTGATGGGCTCGCCGCAGGTGGGGCAGTGGGGCTGGCCGATCCGGGCGTAGAGGAGGCGCAGGTAGTCGTAGATCTCCGTGACCGTGCCCACGGTGGAGCGGGGGTTGCGTCCCGCCCCCTTCTGGTCGATGGAGATGGCCGGGCTCAGCCCCTCGATCTGGTCCACGTCCGGCTTTTCCATCAGGCCCAGGAACTGGCGGGCGTAGGCAGAGAGGGATTCCACGTAGCGGCGCTGACCCTCCGCGTAGATGGTGTCGAAGGCCAGGCTGCTCTTGCCGCTGCCGCTCAGCCCCGTGATCACCACCAGCTGGTCCCGGGGGATGGCCAGGTCGATATTCTTCAGGTTGTGCTCCCGGGCGCCACGTACGATCAGCTTGTCCAGTGCCATGGTTCGTCCTGTCTTCAGCGCTGCTGCCAGCGTTCTTTCCAGGGCCGCAAATGGCCCACTGCCGAACCTACATTATACCTCAGGCTCGGCAAATCCAGGGTAATCTGGCTCCACTTGTCTCCGTTTTGTCCCGGTGGTTTTGGTGGGAAAATGGCCTCAACGGTAGTGCCCTTCCATCACCAGGGTGCCCTTGGTGATCTCCACCGAGTCGATCACGAAGTTGACTTCCGCCTCCTTCCACTGGTCCAGGAGGGGCTGGACCATGGCCATGATCTGGTTCTGCAGCAGGGCCGGCACCGGGTTGCCCCCGGCCCGGATCTCCACGATCTCCGGGATGGGCTTGCCGTCCACCAGCTTCAGCTCTACCACCGCCTCTACGTCCACCGCGAAGAAGCCCAGCTGGGCTCGGCCCCCCACCAGCATCTGGCCTGGCTCCAGCTCCACGTAGACCGTGTCCGGGTCGAAGGGGGAGTCGGCCTGTTCCCGGGCCTGCTTCTGGGCGATCTCCGTGAGCTGCTCCTCGTCCCACTCCCAGCGGAAGCCAGCCGGTGTGGGCGTGGCCGCCGGTTTCGGCGTGGGCGTCTCCGTGGGGCGAGGC
>WGCB01000369.1 GCA_015494005.1 Caldilineaceae bacterium | reverse complement strand
GCCATCTACCAGCAGGCCTACAAGTGGTGGATTGAGGAGTAAGCGGAACCTCACCCCTCCCTGCCACTGACGTGGCTTCCCCTCCCCTCTCCACCCGTGGAGAGGGGAGGGGGCGAGCGGAGCGAGCTGGGGAGGGGTGAGGTGCCCCAATCTCCCAATCTTTGATCTTCAATCTTCAATCTTTCTTTTATCTTCAATCTTTGCTCTTGTAATCTTCCCATGCTCCCAACATCACACGACGTCTCCTACAGGGCGCACTGGTCATCTGGCTCATCAGCGTGGCCACCTTTGTCATCATGCGCATGATGCCCGGCGATCCCGTCTACCTGCTCCTGGGCGAGGGAGAGATCCGCATCTCCCAGGAGCAGATCGACGCCATCCGTCATCGCTGGGGGCTGGACCGGCCCTACTACGAGCAGTACGCCATCTGGGCCTGGAACCTGCTCCGGGGCGACTTCGGTGACTCCCTGATCCGGACCGGGGTGCCCGTGCGCCAGATGATCTTCGAGGCCATCCCGGTGACCGCCATCCTCAACGTCATCTCCCTGGGATTGGCCTTGCTCTTCGCCATCCCTGCCGGCATCTGGGCCGGCGTGAAACGCAACTCCCTCTTCGACTACTCCACCGCGGTGGGCTCCACCCTGGGCGTCGCCCTGCCCAATTTCTGGCTGGGCCTCATGCTCATCGTGCTCTTCGCCCTCTACGTGCCCCGCTGGTTCGGGGAGCTGCCCCTCATCGGACGCATCCCACCCTTCGGCCTGCGCTCCTGGCAGGGCTACATCCTGCCCATCATCGTGCTCTCCACCGAGCAGACCGCGGTCATCACCCGGGTCATGCGGGCCTCCACCATCGAGGTGCTGAACCAGGACTACGTGCGCACGGCTCGGGCCAAGGGCCTGGCCAACCACGTGGTGCTCCTGCGCCATGCGGTGCGCAACGCCCTCCTCCCAGTGGTGACGGTCATCGGCTTCCGCATCGCCTTCATCCTCAGCGGCACCATCATCGTGGAGACCATCTTCGCCATCCCGGGCATCGGACGCCTCTTCACCGACTCGGTTTTCCGCCTGGACTACCAGGTGGTCCAGTCCCTGGTGGTGGTCCTGGCGGTGCTGGTGGTGGTGGCCAACCTGCTCACGGACCTGGCCTACGCCTTCGTCGACCCGCGCATCCGGATCCAATAGCCCGACTGGCCTCCCTGCAGCCCATCGCGACACCGTCTCTCCGAGAGTCACCGAGACCCATTTCGAGGACCTTCGATGTCAACCACCACGGCAACCTCAACTGCACCCGCCCAGATCATCCAGGATCCGGGCCACCGCTCCGAGTGGGAGCAGTCCTGGCGGCGGTTCAGCGCCAACAAGGTGGCCCTTTTGGGATTGGTCATGGTCGCCCTGCTGGTGCTCATGGCCATCTTCGCGCCGGTCATCGCCCCCTACGACCCGGTGGAGGACATCTTCCGGGGCATGCGGGGCGTGGGCCCCTCGCCGGAGCATCCCTTCGGCTTCGATCACCTGGGCCGGGATCTCCTCAGCCGGGTGATCTACGGCTCCCGGGTGGCCCTGCTGGTGGGACTGGTGGCCACGGGCATCGCCGTCACCATAGGGGTGCTCATCGGTGCGGTGGCTGGCTTCTTCGGCGGCTGGGTGGACACCTTCATCTCCCGGGTCATCGACACCCTCATGGCCTTCCCCATCATCGCCCTGCTCATCGTCCTGGCCGCGGTCCTGGGCCCCAGCCTGGTGACCACCATCGTGGTCATCGGCTTCACCGGCTGGGCTCGTTTCGCTCGGGTGGTGCGGGCCGATGTCATGAGCCTGAAGCAGCAGGACTTCGTCATCGCGGCCCGGGCCTCCGGCGTGAGCAACTGGCGCATCATCTGGCGGCACCTGCTGCCCAACGTCATGGGGCCGGTGATCGTCCTGGCCAGCCTGGGGATCGGCGGCATCATCATCCTGGAGTCGGCCCTCTCCTTCCTGGGCCTGGGGATCCGCCCGCCCAACCCCTCCTGGGGCACCACCCTGGCCGACGGCCGGGCCTTCATCCTGCGCTTCCCCCACATCGCCTTCTTCCCCGGCCTGATGATCGTCATCACCGTGCTGGCCTTCAACTTCATCGGCGACGGCCTGCGGGACGCGCTGGATCCCCGGCAGCGGGAGTCCTAGGGACGGCGAGCAGATCGTTCGGTGGCTGGAGGTTGAGTTGCGAGACTGGGAGATTGGAGATCGGGAGATTGGGAGATTGGGTGGTCAGTCCGAGCCTCCCAATCTCTTGATCTCCCAACTTCTTTGAACGCCGAGCACTCCACAGAAAGGCGCCCTCTATGTCACTGCACCCTGGCCTGCAGGAGGAATTCGCGGCCATCATCGCGGAGAGCGGCGGGGAGATGGGCCTGGCCCTCCGCCATCTGGAGACCGGGGAGGAGCTCCACATCCACGGGGATCGGGTCTTCCCCCTGGCCAGCGTCTTCAAGATCCCCGTCCTGGTGGAGGCCTTCCGCCAGGTCCGGGCCGGGCGCCTGGACCTGGACCAGCGCTACACCCTCACCGTGGCGGAGAAGAACCTGCCCAGCGGCGTGCTCCTCTTCTTCGACGACGGCCTGCAGCCCACCCTCCGGGACCTGCTCACCCTCATGATCATCATCAGCGACAACACGGCCACAGACATGGTCATGCACCGGCTGGAGCCAGGCAGCGTCACCCGCACCATGCACGAGCTGGGCCTGGAGGAGATCCACGTGCCCGCTACTGTGCGGGAGCTCTTCGACGATCTGCTCCCCTCCAGCGACCCCGCCCAGGACCTGCTGGAGGCGGCCAAAATGCGCCCGAAGCGGGACGGTCGGGCCTACAGCCTGGGACCGGACAACAACGTGGGCACGCCCCGGGCCCTCACCCGGCTGCTGGCCCTGATCTGGGAGGGCCAGGCTGTGGACCGGGAGGCCTGCGACGCCATGCTGGACATCCTCCTCAAGCAGCAGCTCAACGACCGCCTGCCTCGCTTCCTGCCGCCGGGCACCCCCTGCGCCCACAAGACCGGCACCCTCCCCGGCCTGCGCAACGACAGCGGCATCATCTACGCCGGCCCCCAGGACCACATCGCGGTCACCGTCTTCTGCCGCTGGGACGACGAGGCCGTGGCCGACGATCCCGAGGCGGCGTGGGCTCGGGTTCTGGCCATCGACAGCGCCTTCGGGAAGATCGGGCGAGTGGTTTATGAAATGAGTAAGGAGTCATGAGTAACGAGTAGGCGCGCGGGAACGATGGTGGGGAAGTGAGAGAGTAAGCGATTGGAGAGTAAGGATGGGTCGGCTTCGCCACTGCCCACCATACTCTCCCACTCTCTAGTCTCCAATCTCCCCCACCCAATCTTCAGTCTTCAGTCTTTGATCTTCAATCTTCAATCTTTTTGGAGCCCCATCCATGACCAAGCTCTTCATCGCCAGCCTGGGCACAGAGACCAACACCTTCTCTCCCTTCGTCACCAGCTACCAGGATTTCCAGGCCACCTACATGACCCGGGGCGGGGACCATGGGCCAGATCCCTTCATCTTCGCGGTGCCCCTGATCACCTGGCGACAGATGGCCGAGGCCCGGGGATGGGACGTGGTGGAGAGCCTCTGCACCTTCGCCATGCCCAGCGGCGTCACCCTGCGCCGGGTCTACGAACAGCTCCGGGACGAGATCCTGGCGGATCTGCAAGCCGCCATGCCCGTGGACGTGGTGCTCCTCAGCCTGCACGGGGCCATGGTCATCGAGGGCTACGACCTGCCGCCAGAAGAGCAGGGCGATGTGGACTGCGCGGACGGCGAAGGGGATCTCCTGGCCCGGATCCGGGCCCTGGTGGGGCCAGACGTGCCCATCGGCGCGGAGCTGGACCTTCACTGCCACCTGACCCAGAAGATGGTGGCCAGCGCGGACGTGCTCATCACCTTCAAGGAGTACCCCCACACCGACTTCGCGGAGCGGGCCGAGGAGCTCTTCACCATCGTCGCCGACCAGCTGGCCGGCCGAGTGAAGCCGGTGATGAGCCTCCAGGACTGCCGCCTCATCGGCGTCTTCCACACCTCCCGGGAGCCCATGCGCTCCTTCGTGGACGCCATGCAGCGCATGGAGCAGCAGGAGGGCGTCCTCTCCGTCTCCCTGGGCCACGGCTTCCCCTGGGGCGACGTGCCCGACATGGGCACCCGGGCCCTGGTGGTCACCGACGACCGGCCAGAGGAGGGGGCCCGCCTGGCCCAGGAGCTCTGCCGCCGCATCGACGCCATCAAGGAGGAGGTCCAGCCGGCCTACCTCACCATCGACGAGGCCCTGGACCAGGCCCTGGACCTGGCCGCGCAGCCCGGGGAAGGGCCGGTGGTCCTGGCGGACGTCTCGGACAACGCGGGAGGCGGCGCGCCCAACGACGCCACCTTCATCCTGCGCCGGGCCCTGGAGCGGGGCGTCCACGATGTGGCCTTCGCCAACTTCTGGGACCCGGTGGTGGTCCAGCTGGCCATGAACGCCGGGGTGGGCGCTCGCTTCGCCCTGCGCTTGGGTGGCAAGATGGGCCCCATGTCCGGCGACCCCGTGGACCTCACCGCCACGGTCATCGGCATCGCCCCGGACGCGGTGCAGACCGTGGGCAAGCCACCTCGGACGGCCCGCTCCCGCATGGGGGACGCGGTGGGCCTGCGCCTGGACAACGGCCTGGAGATCCAGGTGAACAGCCATCGCACCCAGTCCTTCAGCCCGGACGCGCTGACCCAGGTGGGCATCGATCCCCTGGCCAAGGCCCTGGTGGTGGTCAAGTCCATGCAGCACTTCTACGCCGGCTACGGGCCCATCGCCCGGGCCGTCCTCTACGTGGCCGCGCCCGGCGCGCTCTATCCCCGCTTCGACCAGCTCCCCTACCGCCAGGTGGACCCCACCCTCTGGCCCCTGGGCGCCTGACCTGGGTCCGCACCCCTGAGCCATTTGCGCTTTTTCGCCCATCGATCCATGATCAAGCATCGTGATCATCCGACCCCGCACACCCCAGCAAACGAGGAACGGACCATGCATTTCGACACCCTGATCCGCGGCGGCAAGGTCGTGGACGGCAGCGGCAATCCCTGGTTCTACGGTGACGTGGCCATCGCAGACGACCGCATCCAGGCGGTGGCCCCACCGGGCCTCATCGACCCCAGCCAGGCCCACACCGTGGTGGACGCCACCGGCATGGTGGTCTGCCCTGGCTTCATCGACATCCTCAGCCACTCCATCCTGCCCCTCATGGCCGATGGCCGCAGCCTCTCCAAGATCACCCAGGGGGTGACCACGGAGATCATGGGGGAGGGTTGGACGCCAGCCCCCTTCGGCGGCCAGATCACCGAGCCCCTGAAGCACACCATCTTCTACCAGAAGGTGGCTGGCTGGGAGGAGAAGATCCGCACCTGGACTCGCTTCCGGGACTGGTTCGACGCCATGATGGAGCACGGCGTCTCGCCCAACATCGGCTCCTTCCTGGGGGGCGGCACCCTGCGCCGCTACGCCAAGGGCATGGCCATGGGCCCGCCCACGGACGAGGAGATGGCCACCATGCGCCGGGTCATGGCCCAGGCCATGGAGGATGGCGCCATGGGCGTCTCCATGGCCCTCATCTACCCGCCCAGCGCCTACACCACCACCGACGAGCTGGTGGAGATCGCCCGGGTGGTGGCCGAGCACCACGGCGTCTACATCACCCACGTCCGCTCCGAGGCCGACGCCATCTTCGAGGGCATCGGCGAGGCCATCGAGATCGGCCGCCGGGCCAACGTCCCAGTGGAGATCTACCACCTGAAGGCGGCCGGCAAGCGCAACTGGCCCAAGCTCTCCAAGGTCATCGAGATGATCCACCAGGCCCGGGAGGAGGGGGTGGACGTCACCGCGGACCTCTACCCCTACACCGCGGCCGGCACCGGACTGGCCTCGGTCCTGCCCCCCTGGGCCGCGGCGGACGACAAGCTCTACGAGAACATGCGGGACCCGGAGATGCGGGCCAAGATCAAGGCCGAAGCCCTGAACCCCTCTGGCGACTGGGAGCCCATGGTGGAGCTGGCCGGGCTGGACGGGGTCATGCCCATCGGCTTCCACAAGCCGGAGAACCAGCAGTACGTGGGCAAGCGGCTCTCGGAGATCGCCGAGATGCGAGGCCAGGACTGGGTGGACGCGGTCATGGACCTGCTGGCCTCGGAGGAGCAGGTGATCAGCACCATCTACTACCTCATCGACGAGGACAACCTGCGCCTGGAGCTCCAGCAGCCCTGGATCTCCGTGGGCACGGATGCCGGCGGCTTCGACCCAGCGTGGGCCGAGCCCCTGGGCCCCTACCACCCCCGGGCCTACGGGACCTTCACCCGCATCCTGGGCAAGTACGTGCGGGAGGAGAAGCTCATCCCCCTGGAGGACGCCATCCGCAAGATGAGCGCGGCGCCGGCCAACCGGCTGGGCCTGCGGGACCGGGGGCAGCTGCGCCGGGGCTTCCTGGCCGACGTGGTCATCTTCGATCCCGAGACCGTGGCGGACCGGGCCACCTTCGAGAGGCCCCACCAGCTCTCCGTGGGCGTGCGGGATGTCTGGGTGAACGGCGTGCGGGTCCTGGAGAACGGGGTCCACACTGGCCTCAAGCCCGGCCGGGTGGTCCGGGGCCCAGGAGCCAAGTGAGGAG
>WGCB01000368.1 GCA_015494005.1 Caldilineaceae bacterium | reverse complement strand
GGAGACTCCCCCAATGGACCATCTGGATTACACCGGCCATCCGTTTGTGGACGTGGGCCTGGCCACCTTGACCGCCTATGCGCGCAAGCGTCATCCCCGAGAGCTCACCCAGGATGACCTGCAGGCCGCGGCCGACTACATGGCCCGCAGTTACATTGTAAATCCGCTAAAATCTTTCCTGAGCGTGGCCTTTACCAGCAATGCGTGGTTCAATCAAGACGCATACAATCCCGATAAACCGGGCTTGAGCCCCGAAGAGAAAGAGAAAAGAAGACAAAAACGCGAGCTTTGGCAAAAGCGACATCTTTATCAATGGAATCAACCATTGAACGCTCAGGCGGTGGAGATCGACATCTACACTGGCCGGCCTGTGGTGGTCGAGCCACTGTCCCAACGCCTTCGACCCGGACGGGGTGCTCGAGCGCAGATTCCATTAACTATCGGTGACGAATACATAAATTTTCTTCCTTATGGTGATCCCGGAACACCAATTTCAGGAATAACTCTGCTGGCGCTCTACATGATGCCCCTGGGATGCGCTAAGGTAGCCGGGAAGCTCCTGGCTGTCCACAGCGACGATCCGGACCTCATCCTCCACTTCGCCCGTACCTTCCTCACAACCAACCTGCAAAACGTCCAAGCTGCCCAGGCTGCCGGAGAGAAGAAGTTGCCCGAAACCAGCCCACGCCGGGCCCGCACTCTCCTCATTGAGCACCTGATGGGAGCGATGCAGGAGCAGAAACGGAAACAGGGCGCGGAAGAGCCCCCGGCCACCCTCACAGCCTACCATTTCACCAACAGCGGCCAGGGAGCGGATTTGACCATCTACCCTCTTCCCCTGGAAGTGGCCAACTTTTTGGCCGTGGCAACCAGCCCCGGCTACCGAGACGCGTGGGCGGCTCTGGTGGATCGCGGTTGGCAGATCACCCAGGCGAAACGAGGCAGGGAAGCGCCGCCCCCCACCTACAACCGGCTTTACGAAGATCTGTTCGATCTCCCCGAGCAAGCCGCAGCCTTCATCCGGCGCTATTTTCTCCGACGACCCGGCCGTGGCTGGGGCAAGGGTGATCCCACCCAGACCTACCACACTCAACAGGAAGCAGCCCTGATCTCCTGGCGTTTGACTCAACTCTTTCTAGAAAAGGTGGTGCTCATGGACGAACTCCGCATCCAACACATCCGCGAACTGGGCGATGACCTGGCCCGCTACATCGTGGCTCAGAACGACCGACGTTTCTTCCGACATTTCTACATGGCCCGCCACTATGGGCAGGTGCGAGCCGCGCTCATCAAGGCCTCCCAAGCCCAGGTCAAACGAGGCCAACCACCCCTGGTGACCTTGGAGCGATTCCTGGCCGTCTTCGAACAGGTGGAAGGCGTGCCCCATGCCGACTGGCGCTTGGGCCGGGACCTAGTGCTCATCCGCATGTTCGAGCAGCTTTTCCACCAGGGCTGGCTCCAGGAACACGCCGCGGAACTCCCGGAAGACGAAGAGAACGACGTCGAGCATGAATAGCCTGTCGAAAAACGAGAATCTGTTGCACCATCCCCCCTTTGCACTCTCTTGACTATAGGAGGTTCACCATGTCCTTTGTCACCGGCTTATTCCTCATCGATGCCCCCGCTTCGGCCCTGAACAACGTGGGCTCCATCCCTGGCGGCATGACCGACAACGCGGTGGGGGTCAAGTTCATCTCCACCCGGGAAGGGGCCTACCCCTATGTCTCCGCCCAGGCCTTCCGTTACTGGCTGCGCACCACCTTGGAGGAAGGCCCTTGGGGATGGAAGGCCGCCCCTATTTTCCGGGAGAAAAAGGTGGCCTACACCGACGCCAATCCCATCCGCTACTGGGACGATGATCTTTTCGGCTACATGCGGGCCCCCTCCAAGAAACTCGAGGCCGCCACGGCCCGAGAGGCCAGCGGCCTGGTCGCGGACGCCACCCCCACGGCCGAGACGGTGACTCGGGTTTCCCCGTTTCGGGTGAGCACCCTGGTGGCCGTGGCCCCGACTCGTTTGGTAAGTGACTTTGGCACCATGTCCCGCCACGAAGGAGACCCGGTGCCCCACGAGCACCAGTTCTATCGCGCCACCCTTCAGGGCCTCTTTTCCCTGGATCTCCATGCCGCCGGAACATTCAGCTATGTGAACCGCACCGGCTACCTGAATCTGGACGCTCCGCGGGTAGAAGAAGCCGAAGCCAAAGGGCTGGAACATCTGGGGGAGGAAAAAGCTTACCGACTGCCAGTCACAGAGCGGATGGCCCGCATCCAGGCCCTGCTGGAAGGAATCGCCCATCTGGAGGGCGGCGCCAAACAGACCCTCCACTACACGGATGTGAGCCCGGATCTAACTGTCCTGGCCGTGACTCGAGGTGGCAACCACATGTTCGGCCACATCATCGGGCGAGACAACTTGGATCGGCCCATGCTCGACCTGGATGCGTTGCAGGAGACGCTTCAGGTGCACCAGGAGGATCTGCTCTCCCACATCTACGTGGGTTGGGTGCGGGGCTTTTTGAACGAAGAACGGGCCAAGCTGGAGGCGGCGCTCGCCCCGGATGGCGCGTTGGCCCCATGGCGCGACCGGATCCATTTGGCCCATCCCCGAGAATCCTTCACAGACCTGACGACGGCACTGGAAAGCCATCCACACTGGCTGGCCTAACGTCCCGGAGGCGCCCGATGAAGGTCCTCAAAATCGTGGCGGAAGGGTTCACGACTTCCTTCCGGTACCCCCACTTCATGATGGGCGTGCAGCCTACCTATGAAATGCCACCGCCTGCCACCTTGTACGGGCACGTGGCCAGCGCTCTGGGGCACTGGTTCGATCCCCAGGGCGTACGGTTCGCCCTGCGTTTCCACTATCAACGCAAGGTGTCGGACGTGGAGACCACGTTGCTGCTCAAAGGCAGCACGGGCAAGATGCCGCAAGACAAACGGTATCCGAAAGTTCTGGAAGGCAACGCCAATCCCTTCCAACGGGAGATCCTCTTTTTTCCGCGTCTGGTCCTCTACCTGAACCGACCCGATTGGGCCGCCGCCTTTCGTCACCCTCGCTACGCGGTCTGCTTGGGGCGATCCCAGGATCTCTTCACCTATCGCCAGGTAGAGGTGGTGGAGCTGGAACCGACGGAACAGGCCTATCTGGAAAACACGCTGTTGCCCTACGACTACGCCCGACGCACTGGTGCTGGACACACAGTGCTCATGCCCCGTTACCTGGACTATGCCAACCGGCGCCAACCAACCTTCCAACGCTATGTGATGTTGCATCGGCGGGTGCATAGCCGTGCCTTCCTGCAGTTCCCCGGTGATCCCAAACCCGAGCTATGGGCCGATTCCACAGAGCCAGTTCGGAGGGGCGATCCCCTGGGCCTGGCCTTCCTCTCCTGGACGGAGGAGTGATCCGTGGCGCCTCTTCCTGCTCCCGTCCCCGAGCTAGATCACCTGTGGGCCAAGAGTCGAACTCGGGGACAACAGGAGGGCCAGACCCTGGTGCAACACACCTGGGAAGTGCTCTCCCGGCTGGCGGATCTGGCCCATCTGCGGCCGGAGTTGCCCAAACTCTGTGAGGTTCCACGGCTGTGGCATTTGCTCTTCTGGGCCGGCTTCCTCCACGATTGGGGCAAGGCGGCCCGAGGTTTCCAACAAGTGCTGCGAGGGAAAGCCCGACGCTGGCCCTACCGCCACGAGGTTCTCTCCCTGGCCTTCCTGGACTGGGTCACCGCAGGGTTGATCGAAGAGGATCAGACGCTGTTGGCCGCAGCGTTGGTCACCCATCACAAGGACCTGCCGCCGCTGCTGGATGACTACCTCGACCCTTGGGATCCAGCCGCCGATCCCTTGCCGGACATGGTGAGCCAGCTGGACCCAGAGGACGTGGAACGGCTCTTTCGCTGGCTCCACATCCACGGTGACGCCTGGCGCACTGCCTTGGGCCTGGAACGCCACGGCGTGGGTATGCCCGAGCTGCCAACCTGGCCGGAGGCCAAGGCTACGCTCACGCCTGCCCGGATTCGTCATCACCTGGCCCGGGTGAACAACCTGCAGCGAAGCTGGGACGACGCCTTGTACGAAGTCGGAGACCCGGATCCGGTGACGCCCCGGTTGCGGACCGGGATCCTCCTGCGCGGCCTGCTGGTGCAAGCCGATCACATGGGCTCCGCGGGGGTAGGCCCCCTGCCCCGAGTGGACTGGTCAGCAAAGGCGCTCCTGCAGCGGGTGGGCATTCCCCGAGAGCGCCTCTACCCCCACCAGCGGGCCGCTGGGGAGGCTGGAGGGCACCTTCTGCTCACGGCACCCACCGGATCGGGCAAGACCGAGGCGGCTCTGCTCTGGGCCACGGGGCAACAACCACCTCGGCTCTTCTACACCCTGCCCTACCAGGCTAGCATGAACGCCATGTACGACCGGTTGGCCGCCCTCTTCCCAGATCGGGTGGGGTTGATCCATGGTCGCAGCACCCTCTCCCTCTATCAGCGGTTGATGGAGCAGGAATACGGCCCGGAAGACGCGGCCCGGACGGCTCGGGAGCTGCGCAACCGGGCCGGTTTAGCCTACTATCCGGTGCGGGTTTTCAGCCCCTACCAGATGCTCAAAGCCAGCTTCCAACTCAAGGGATACGAGGCCATGCTGGCCGATTTCACCCAGGGAGCGTTCATCTTCGATGAGATGCACGCCTACGAGCCTCGTCGCCTGGGCATGATCCTGGAGACGATCCGATACCTGGCCCGGCATTACGGGGCCCGCTTCCTGATCATGTCGGCCACGCTGACCAGTCCACTTCAGGAGACGGTCCGGCAAGCCCTGGGCGAGACGATCCGGCTCCAGGCCGACGCCACCATCTATCGACGGTTCCAGCGCCACCGGCTCCTTCTGGCGGACGGCGACCTGCTGGAACCAGCCAATCTGGCAAGGATCCAGGCGGAGGTGGAAGCAGGCCGACAGGTGCTGGTGGTCTGCAACACCGTGGGCCGGGCCCAGGAAGTCTGGCGATGGGCTCAGCAGGCCTTGGCCGCAGCCCGCCGCTTTCTGCTCCATGGCCGCTTCTGTATGCGCGACCGGGGACAGAAAGAACAGGCCATCCTGGCGGCTGCGGGGCTTGGTAGAGGTCAACGAGAGCCCTTGCTCGTGGTGGCCACCCAAACAGTGGAAGTGAGTTTGAATCTGGATCTGGACGTGCTCTTCACAGATCCCGCCCCTCTGGAAGCCCTGCTCCAGCGGTTCGGTCGCATCAACCGCCTGGGACGCCGTCCCCCAGCCCCGGTGCACGTCTTCCGCCATGTGGATCCCGTCTTCGGTCACATCTACAACCCAATCGAACAGGTGACGCAGACCTTGGCCGTGCTGGAAGAAGTGACGAAGGCATCAGCAGATGGGCTGGTGATAGACGAGGCAGAGCTCCAAATCTGGCTGGACAAGGTCTACACTGGCTCGGTGTTGGCGGCGTGGCAAGATCGATACGAAGAGGCTGCGATGGATTTCCGGCGCAGCTTTCTGGCTACGCTGCTCCCTTTGCAGTCGAATCCCAGCCTGGCAGAACAGTTCGAGAAGATGTTCGATGGAACCGAAGTGCTGCCCGAGGCGCTGTACGACGAGTACCAAGCCCTACGAGAAGGCGCCGAACCCCTGCGAGCCTCTAGCTTGCTGGTGCCCATCCGCTGGGGGCACTACCACATGTTGGCCCAGCAGAGACAGATCTTGCCGGCAGGGGACGATCTGCCCCCAGTGGCTCGGGTC
Source organism: Caldilineaceae bacterium (assembly GCA_015494005.1). Taxonomy (GTDB): domain Bacteria; phylum Chloroflexota; class Anaerolineae; order Caldilineales; family Caldilineaceae; genus S144-5. Next base: position 713 of record WGCB01000368.1, on the reverse strand, counting down.
CCCTACGATGCCAAGCTCGGTCTGCAGCTTTCGTCTTAGCGGCCAAGACATAGCTTCCGGGAAGCTAGAGCTTCCCGGAAGCTGGGAGAACGATTTCATGCCAAGACGACAGATAGTTTTTCGCAGCGGGCAATATTATCACATCTACAACCAGGGTGCAGGAGGGCAACCCATCTTTCACGAGGAGGAGAATTACCGCTACCTGCTGCGGCTACTCAAGAAGGTTGCTCACGAATGCCACGTCTCCGTGATCGCATACTGCCTCCTGCCCAACCACTATCACTGGCTCCTACGCCAGGACCAGGACACGGAAGCAGGAATGGTGCCGCGTCGGGTCTTTGGCAGCTACACCCAGGCGTTCAACCGTCGGTACAATCGCCGAGGCACCCTGTTCGGCGGACGATTCCAAGCCAAGCTCGTGGACAATGACATCTATCTGCGCCACCTGTGCCGCTATATCCATTGGAATCCTGTACGACACGGCATCGTTTCGGCGCCGGAACAGTGGCCTTTCTCCAACTATTTGGACTGGATCGGCGCGCGTCGCGGTTCACTCCTGGATCGCGCCTTCGTGCAGACCTACTTTCCCGATCTGGAAGCGTACCGACGTTCGATGCAGAATGAAACAGAGCTTCCGGGAAGCTGGGAGCTCCCCGGAGGCTAGAAACCACTCGCACCCGCACCTTCCGGGAAGCCTCCAGCTTCCCGGAAGG
>WGCB01000367.1 GCA_015494005.1 Caldilineaceae bacterium | reverse complement strand
GCCGCTGCAGCCGAAGATCTTCAGGGCGTAGAGCTGAGCCCGGGGCGCCACGCCGGGGGCGACGCGGAAACTGTCCAGATCCAGGGTGCCGCTGTAAGGGCCGGTGTACGGACCCCCGTCCTGGGTCACCCCCTGGCCGGCCGCGATCCCCGCCACGTGGGTCCCGTGACCGTAGCAGTCCATGGGGTCCGGGTCCGGCTGGGGCACAGCCTTCTCGACCACCGAGGCGTTGTAGCCGTCCCCCACGAAGTCGTATCCCCCCACCACCTTGGCCGTGGGGAAAGTGATCCCGGCCACCACATCGCTGATCACCGTGGGATCGTTCTCGCCGTAGCCCTGGCCCGGGCCGCCGAAGTCCGCGTGCAGATAGTCGATCCCCGTGTCGATAATGCCGATGGAGACACCGCTTCCATCCAGCCCCAGGTCAGCCAGCAGATCCCAGAGGGCCGGAGCCCCCACTCGGGGCAGGCTGCGGCTCAGGGCGACCTGATGGGGGCGCAGTCGATGGACGGCCTTCACCCCGGGCAGGCGCTGGAGCTGGGGGATGCGCCGGGCGTCCACCCGCAGCTGGATGCCGTTGTAGACCCGCTGGGTCCGATGCAGGACCTGGCCTCCCAGGGCGGTCAAGCGGGGCAGGAGCGCCTCCTGTTCCTGTTGAACGCGGGCCAGCTGGGCTTGAGCGGCCCGGACGGCCACGCCGGCGGCGCTCCGGTCGCGATCCAGCACCCTGGCGTAGACCTGCACCGCCGGAGCTTGCGTCAGCTCCACCATCACCACCACCGGATCGGGGACCGGCTCGACCAGGTCGGCGTAGCGATCCACGAAGCGGGCCCGGCGGTCCACTGGTACGGGCACAGGTGCTTGATCTCGAAAGGGCGATGCGGCCGGCAGAGGAAGAGGCGGCAGATCTTGGCCGGAGGAAGCGGCCTGAGCGGGGAGGCCGGAGAGGCCCAGGAAGAGCAGGGCGCTGGTCACCGCGCCCAGGAGCAAGGCCAAGACGAGAGGGCGGGGGAAGGCAGGCATGGCGAACTCCGAAAGCGTGGACGGCGGCAGCCGAGTCGGGATCGAGTGGGCCTATTGTACCCAATCCCCGAGGAAAGCGAAACCGACGCGGAAAGGGAGGCCACGGCGCTCTTCCCGCGACCTCCCTTTGCACGACTAGGGTGTAGAGGCCCCCGGCCGAAGTCCGGGGAGCGTGTCGTCACACGTTACTTGCTGATCAGAGGCATGTACACACGGTTTTCACCGCACTGATCCGTGATGTTGAACACCTGCTCCCCAATGGCCTTGTTGCCGTAGGAATCGGTCGCCTCCACCCGAACCGTGTAGGCGCCGCAGACGGCGTAGGTGTGGCCAGCCACGTTGGCCGTGTACGGCCCAGCGATGGGCGTCCCATCACCGAAGTCCCAGCGGTAGGTGCTGCCTGTGGTGTCCGTCACCGGCGAGCTGACCGTGGCCACGAAGGTGGTCAGGTTGCTGTTGTTGCTGATGATGGTGGTCTCGCTGATGGTCACCGTCGGCTCGTCCGCGGCCCAGCGGAGCAGCACGCCCAGCAGCTCCTCCCGGGTGGTGGCGCCAGAGACATTGTTGACGCCCTCCAGGCCGAAGGTGGTGAAGACCGAGCGCCCCAGATAGGCGATGCCCGGGTTTTCCAGGATGGGTTGGGCCCGGTGGGCCATGGCCAACACGCCGTCCTCCTTGTTGTTCGGTCCAGGATAGCGCAGCAGGGCCATGTAGGGCAGAAGCTCCTCGGGGTTGTCCGGCGACTTGAAGGGCTTCGTCGCCAGCTCATCCATGTAGCGTTGGTTGCCAGCACCGTCGCCCACCGCAGCCGTGGATGGCACCTGGCCTCGCAGCTCACCGGTGGGTGCGTTGGTGGTGTGCACGTTCACGTAGAGCGCCCCGGCCTGGCGAGCCGCCTCCTGGTCTGGGGTCAGGGTCACTGCCCCCTGGAAGGTGAAGGTGCTCGTGACGTACTGGGTCGTGGAGATCAAGGTGTGCAACACTGGGCCGTTGGTCCCGGCGGTGCCGGTGTGGATGTGGGCCGCGGTGATGGTCATCGGGGCCGTGGCCGAGATGATGATGCTGTAGCCCAGCTCGCTGGTGAAGTTGCTGTAGGTGAAGCTGCCCTTGCCCACGTTGGTGGTGGTCACAGGCGGCACTTCGTTGATCCCCAGGAGATCCACGCTACCGATGGCTGTCTGCGGCCCGCTCAGGTCCAGGAAGACGCTGTTGAACTTGCTGGGCGCGTCGGCCATGGGCACCACAGGCAGGGTGGGCAGGCTGTTGCCGGTGACGCTGTCCTGCAGGCTGGTGTCGCCCAGGATGGCATTGTCGAAGAAGGAATTGACCAGCACCGAGGACATGTCCTGCCCCATGGCGATGATCACCCCGCCGCTGTTGGCGTACTCGGTCAGGATCTCCATGTCCCGCTCAGTGAGCGGCGTAGGCACGGCGAACGTGCCGTCGGGATAGAAGTTGTCGCCGGTGAAGTAGATGATCACCGGGTAGGCGGCCAGCTGGGCCGCGCTGGGGAGCGTCTGAGGGCCACAGCAGGCAGCGGCCGTGTCCCACACCTCGTAGCTCTTGCCCAGGGCCGTGAGCGTCCGGGTGTAGTAGGCGGTGTAGTCGGGGAAGCCGCTCAGCAGGCCGCTGAAGTCGTTGTCGATGATCAGCACATCCGCCTTCTTGGTCGCGGGGATCACCCGGGCCCAGACCGGCATGTGAGCGTCGTGCTGGGGCCCATCCATGACGATGTAGCCCTGGTTGTCCCCGATGCCCTTGCTGCTGGCCGGGTCGAACAGGACCGTGATATTCGTGGAGGCGCCCGGCCCCAGGGTGATCTGCGTGGGCGACACCGTCACCCCAGCCATGGCCGTGGTCATGGTGAAGCCGTTGCCCGTGTAGAGGGTGGTCAGGGTGTAGCTCTCCGTGGCCGTGGTGATGTTGGTCACCTTGATGGTCTTGGAGGCCGTCGTCCCGCTCATCACCTGGCCGAAGCTGACGCTAGGCGGGCTGAGGATCACGCCCGGATCCGTGGCCCGGGTCAGATCCAGCCGCCCCGCGCCGATGTCCAGAGGCTGGGCCGGGGAGCCGTCGTGGTTGTAGATGTCCATGTACTTGGACGTGGACATGAGGGCCGATTTGATGTAGGCGTTGGACCAGGTGGGATGGACCTGGCGGAGCAGCGCGGCCGCGCCGGCCACATGGGGCGCCGCCATGGACGTCCCCGACGCCTGGCCATAGCCCAGATGCCGAGCCTCGCCGGTCGCGCCGGGTACGTAGCCCTGGGAGAGAATGTTCACGCCCGGGGCTGCAATGTCTGGCTTGAGCACGTTGCCCACACCGGGACCCCGGCTGCTGAAGCTGGCCACCACGTCCGCGGTGTTGCCCCGCTGGAAGCCCGAGGTGTCCACCTCGAAGGCGGCATCGCTGGGGTGCGCGGTCTGCCAGTTCACCATGTTGACGCCAGCCGTGTGCCCCACGAAGACCGAGGAGATGGTGACGTTGCCGCCGTCGTTGCCCGGCGCCATGGTGATCAGGGTGTCGCCGCCGCCGGCGTGGTTGTAGATGATCACGAACGCAGCGCCCGCGTTCTCCGCGTTCAGGACCTTGGTGCCGAACTCACAGGAACCCCGGCTGATCAAGGCTGCCTTGCCTGTGAAGGTGCCGGCAGGCCAGGGGTTGCAGCCCTCGAAGTTGGCGGGATTCACGTTGGCGGCAGCCACATAGGTGTAGCTGATGACGCTGCCCAGGGGCAAGGGGGCCCCGAAGGTTGCAGGGGCGAAGGAGATGCTGGTCAGGGTCATGGGGACGGACGGCGGGGCGATCACATTGATCCGCCCGGCCGACAAGGTGCCCGACGTGGATGTGGCGGCCACGACGATGTAGTCGTCGGAAGGGTGGTCCGTGGTGCCGTTGCCTGGACCAGCATTGCCCGCGGACATGGAGACGAAGACCCCCGCGTTGGCCGCGTTGATCAGGGCCGCATCCAGGGGATCGAACTCCCCGCCGATGCTGCCCGGGCCACCGCCCCAGGAGTTGTTCACCACATCCGCGCCGTCAGCCACGATGTCCTCCAGGGCGGCGATGCCTTCCGCCGTGTAGAAGGAGCCGTCACCGGAGACGCTGTTGTAGAAGACCCGGTAGCTCATGATCCAGGCGCCCGGGGCTACGCCGCTCATCTGGCCCACGGTGTAGCCCACGTAAGTGGCCGTGACCACGTTGCCACCCGCGATGCCCGCGGTGTGCACGCCGTGGGAGGTGCCGTTCACGCCCGGCCAGGGGTTCTCGTCCCCCGGCGCCGGCGGATCCCAGGAGCGGAAGTAGACCCGGGAGGCGATGATCTTGCCGTTGTTGTTGGCAGTCAAGCCCAGGCCATTCGCGGGCCATCCCGAGGGGTAGCTGAAGCCCGTGCCGTCGAACATGGGGGCGTCCTTGTGCACGCCGCCGTCCATGGAGGCGATCTTCACGCCCTTCCCACCCATGGCCCGGCCACCCACCGCGTTCCAGATGGTCGGTGCATTGATCAACATGGTGCTGGTGTAGAGGTCCATGCTGTAGGCGTAGTCCGGATAGACCGCCTTCACGCCGGGCAGGGAGGCCAGCTGCTTCATGGCCACCTGGGGCCCGACCGCGCCGGGATCCACCACCACACCGTTCATCACGATCTGGAAGGTCTCTGCCTCGGCCACGCCGTTCTCGTTGATGAACGTGCTCACCTGGGCGTCAGGCAGGGCAGCCTGCATGGCGCTCACAAAGGCCGCCTGTTCCGCCCGCAGCTGGGCGATGTACTGCTGGGCCGCGGAGGACTGCACGTCCAGCCGCCCGTCCGCGGACTGGGCTGCGATCATGGTCTTGTACTGGACAGCCAGAGGGGGCGACTCCAGCTCTACAATCACCCGATGGGAGGTTCGGGGCTGGTTGCCCGTTGGGCCATCCGCACTAGGCGAGCCCGGGCCTGCGGTGGCCACCATGCTGGACAGGATGATCCCACTGACGACCAGCACGGCTGCTACGGTGAAGAGCATGAGCAGTCGAATGGTTCGGGTTCTCAAGATATCACCTCGACTTTCGTGGAATGGGGATAGGGAAACGACGAACAGAGAAACTGTCGGCAGAACGCAGCTTACCGGGATGATGTCGGTGGGAGGAGTGTCGAGAAGCTTGGCAGAAGGCAGTCGCGCAGGCCGATTCCAATTGTAGGCAACCGCCGATAGCGGCAGGAAGCGGGAGAGCCAACAGACGGCGCTCGGGGGAAAGTGCGCAGTGGAAAAGTCAGCTGTCGGC
>WGCB01000366.1 GCA_015494005.1 Caldilineaceae bacterium | reverse complement strand
GCCAGAGAGGGCGTAGACGGTCCGGGGATCTGGCTGGCGCAGCAGGCGGATCTCCCGACGGCTGCCCGGCACGGGCGTCCCGTCCAGGTCCACCAGCTGGACCTGGTAGCGGGCCAGGTCGCCGTCCACCCGGATCTCGTAGCCGGAGAAGCTGGGGGAATGATCCGACTCGGGATCGTAGAGCTCCACCTGGTAGCCCAGGGAGGCGCCGGGCAGCTGGCGCACGTAGTAGTCCTGTTGGGGCGTCTCGGCCACCACCTGGCCGTTGCGCAGGAGCTGCAGCCGGGCCTCGGGATAGGGGTAGGTGTGGACCCAGATGAAACGGTCGCTGCGCACCCCCTCGGCCTGGGCGTCCACGCTGCGGCTGTAGGCCAGCTCGTTCACCTCCATCTCGTAGAAGGGCCGCAGGTAGAGGACCACGCCGGGCAGGGCGTAGATCACGTTCTGGGGATCGTTGCTCTCCTCCGGGACGGTCCACTTGGCCTGGGGCACCACCATGTAGCCCACGCCCGTGCGCCGGGGAGCAAAGACCTGGAGCTTCTTGCGGCTGTCCGGCTGCTCCCTGCCATCGGGCAGGCGCAGGAAGATCTCGTACTCCCCCGGGGGAAGGTTCACCACAAAGGCCGGCTTCGGCTCCGTGCTGTACCAGGAGAAATCCTCCAGCTCCGGCGGCGCTGGGGGGACCGGCGGGGCCTCCTCTCCTTTGGCCGCGGCCTGGGCTGCCGCGGTCAGAGCCTCCTGGTAGGCCTGCTGCTGGCGGTAGTTCTCGTGCACCGCGTCCCGATACTCCCGGCGGGCGGCGTCGAAGCGGGCGTACTGCTCCCGGGCCTCCGCCCCCTGGTAGAGGGCCAGGGTCTCGTCCGCGGCGTCCGCGTCGAACTGGATCACGTAGTCGGTGATGGCCAGGGTCTGCACCTCGCCCTGCCGGTCCTGGATGACCAGCTCCCCCTCCACCACCTCGTTCAGGGCCAGCCAGTCCGCCAGGATGCGGTCGGTGATGGGCCAGTAGTAGATCAGGGTGCGCCGGGGGGCCAGGACCTGGTCGTGGCCGGCCAGGAGGTAGATGGTGTCGCTGCTGGGCGGGTAGAAGGTGCTCTCGTACTTGGCCCCGGTGAAGCTGGTGCTGGCCCAGACGAAGGCCTCCTCCCGGTCAGGGCTCTGGGCCTGGACCGGGCCGGGGATGAGCACGCCGCCGCTCATCAGCAGGAGGATCAGGGCCAGGATCCCCCGCCAACCCAGGCTCGCGGCCCGGGCGAGGATCGGCCAGTGCGGGCGCAGGCAAGGAAGGAGTCGGTTCATCGCACGCCGCTCCGTTTCAGCGTGGCCACCGCCGCTCCGAAGAGGAGCCCGGCCTGGAGGAGCAGGGTCACGCCCCGCTGGGCCAGGGCCAGGGGATTGCCCACCACCAGCGCGTCCATGGCCTGGCTCAGCTGCACGTAGGGCGAGATCCACTGGATGGCCCAGTTCAGCCCGGCCAGGAGCTGGCGCAGGAAGAGGATAGGGTCCCGGCGGTTGGGCTGGGCCTTGGCCGCCAACTGCAGGATAGCCTGGTCCCCGAACTGGATGGCCAGGACCAGCAGGGTGATGAGCACGAAGAGCACCAGGGCCGTCCGGGAGGTGCGGCCCCAGGCGGCCATGAGCAGGCCGAAGGCCACCACTCCGGCGTTGGCCAGCAGGGCGAAGAGCAGCACCAGGAGCAGGTCCGGGTTGATGGCCAGGTTGGTCAGCCCGGCGAAGAGCAGGGCCCAGGCGGTGGCCATGGCCAGGGCCAGGGCGAAGAGGCCCGTCTGCCCCACCAGCCGCCCGAAGAGATAGGCCCACTCGTCCATGGGGCCGAAGAAGAGGAGCAGCAACGTGCCCCGATCCCGCTCCCGGGTCACCGAGAGGGTGGCGCTCAGGGCCAGGTAGAGGGAGAGCAGGACCGTGCTCACGAAGATGGGCAGGTAGAGGGGGCGGATCATCACCACCAGGCTGTTCTCCTGGGCGAACTCCAGGTTGTTGCGCACCAGGATGGAGGCCAGGAGCAGGGCCAGGCTCACGGTGGCGTAGAAGCCCAGGCCCAGGAGGGCGCTGCGGCTGGCTCGTTGACCCACCAGCCAGGCGGCGTGCCAGCGTTCCCGCAGGTAGAGGGGCCGGGCCGGCAGAGGGATGGCGGTCATGACGGATCCTCCAGCAGGGAATGGACCGACTCGTCGGTGATGGTCACGAAGGCCTCCTCCAGGCTGGCCTCCACCACCCGCATGCCGGTGACCAGCACCCCCAGCCCGTTGAGGAAACGGGCCAGGTCCGCCCGCCGATCCGCCGCGTCCCGGGTGTGGACCACCAGGGTGCCGTTGGAGCCCCGGTCCACCGAGGC
>WGCB01000365.1 GCA_015494005.1 Caldilineaceae bacterium | reverse complement strand
TCACGGAGCAGCCAGCCAGGAGAGCAGCCAGGATGACGAGTGCAATGGAAAGGCCGGTGTGGCGCAGGAGACTGGGCATAGAAGTCGATCCGGTGCAGGGTATGAAGTGAAAAGAGTAAGGAGTAATGAGTAAAACGCTCGTGAGCGAGGTCTACCCATTACTCCTTACTTGTTATTCATTTGCGGTCAACAGTTTGCCCTTAGCAAGGGACACAGATGGCAAGGATATGCCGTCTATTCGAAGAAGGCGTTGTACTCCGCCAGCAGTTCGTTGGCCTTCTCTGCCGCTTCATCCAGGGCTTCCTGGGGAGTCAGGCCATCGTTCAGGACCCGGCTGTAGGCCTCCACGATGAGCTTGCGGATGGCGGGGAAGGGGCCAGCTCGGCCGCCCAGCACCGCGTAGTTCAGAGAGCCGTCGTCCAGGAAGGTCTTGGTGGTGACCAGCTGGTCGATGGCGGTGCGGAAGTTGGGGTGCTCCTCCCAGAACTTCTGCAGGCGAGGATCCTCGTGGGCCTTCAGGTTGACCGGGAAGTAGCCGGAGCCGGTGTGCCAGGTGATCTGCTGCTCGGGGGCCGCCATGAACTTCATGAACTCCCAGGAGGCCTTGTTGATGGCCTCGTCGCCAGAGTCCACCAGCCAGAGGGCCGCGCCGCCGATGATGACGCCGTTGCGCTCGCTGCTGTCCGAGTGCGGGATGAAGGCCGTCTTCACCGGGAAGTCGGACTTCTCGATGATGGAGACGTCGGAGGTGGAGTCGATCTCGATGGCCGCCTGGCCGGTCTGGAAGGTGCTGTCCGTCTCCGTCCAGGTGCTGCCCAGGTTGGGGGCGTAGCCCTCCTGGATCAGGCTGTTGAGGAAAGTGAAGACCTCCACGCCCTGGCCGCTGTTGAACTCCACGGCGGTGGCCCGGCCCGTGCGGCCGTTGTTGTTGTTGAAGTAGAGGCCGCCGCTGTTGGCCAGGATCTGCTCGAAGTACCAGCCCACCTGACCGAAGGTGAAGCAGTAGGGGGCCACTTCCGCTTCCATGAGCTTGTCGCACATGGCCTTGAACTCGCTGAAGCTCAGGCTGCCCTCGATGTCCGGCACGCCAGCGGCTTCGAACATGTCCGCGTTGTAGTAGAGGATGGGGGTGGAGCTGTTGAAAGCCAGGGCCACCAGGCCGTTCTCGTCAGAGTAGTACTCGCGCACGGCCGGCACCAGCACCTCGGGATCGAAGTCCTGGTACTTCTCGATCATCTTCCACGCCGGCAGCACCACACCGGTGTCCACCATGGCCTGGAAGGCGATGTCGAAGTTCTGGGTGATCTGGGGCAGCTGGCCGGTTTCCATGGCCGCCTGCATCTTGTTGAAGGCGTCATCGTAGCTGCCCTGGTAGGTGGCATTGACCACGATCTTGTCCTGGCTGTCGTTGAAGCGAGCCACCAGCTCGTCCACCAGCTCGCCCAGGTTGCCGCCCATGGAGTGCCAGAACTCCAGGGTGATCACTTCCTCGGCCATGGCCTCTTCTTCCTTGGCGGCCGGGGCGGCTTCCTCTTTGGCGGGTGCGGCTTCTTCCTGGGCCGGTGCTTGGGCCGGCGCAGCCGGTGCGGCACAGGCGCTCAGCACCATGGCCAATACCAGCACCAGGCTAAACCATGCAAACTTTCGATTCATTGTGTCCTCCTTGAGATGACTTGGTGAGAGTGGTGAAAAAATGGAACCGTAGTGGTGGGGGGATCGACTGACACGAGTGACTAGCGACATCAAACACAACAGCGTCACGCGACGACATCAACGACAACTTGCATCAACGACAACTTGGCAGCAAACACGGATAACAACAGCGGTGTGACAGACAGGGAAGTAACCCCGAAAAAGGATGATAGCGGCGAGGGATCGCCTTTCGAGTCGTCCGGCTCAGCCCTTGAGGCCGGTCATGGCGATGCCTTTGACCAGTTGGCGCTGGGCCACCAGGAAGATCACCAGGGTGGGGCCCATGGCGATCATGGAGCCGGCCATGATGGGCCCCCAGTCCGCGCCCCGCTCCAGGGTGTTCATGAAGAAGCGGATGCCGATCTGCAGGGTGCGCATCTGGTCGCTGTTGGTAATGATCAGGGGCCACAGGTACTGGTTCCAGGCGCTGAGGAAGGCGAAGATGGCGAAAGCGCCGATGGACCCCTTGCTCACCGGCACCAGGATCTGCCACATGTAGCGCCAGTTGCTGGCCCCGTCGATTTTGGCCGCGTCGTGAAGCTCCTTGGGCACTGTGAGGAAGAACTGGCGCAGCATGAAGACCCCGAAGGCGCTGGCCATGAAGGGGGCCACCAGCCCCTGGTAGGTGTTGGCCCAGCCGATGCTGGAGATGAAGACGAAGTTGGGGATGAAAACGAGCTCGAAGGGCACCATCAGGCTGCCGATCACCAGGTAGAAGAGCCAATCCCGGCCGGGGAACTCCAGGTTGGCGAAGGCGTAGGCGGCCGACACGCTGAAGGCCACCTGGAAAATGACGATGGCCCCGGACTGGATGGTGCTGTTGAGCAGATGCCGTCCAAAGGGAGTGGCCGTCCAGGCGGTGGCGTAGTTGGCGAAGGTCCAGTGCTTGGGCAGCAGGTAGGGCGGGTAGGTGACGATCTGGTTGGGCTCTTTGAAACTGGTAAAGAACGCGATGATGATGGGGGTGGAGATGAGCAACCCCGTGATCAACAGGAACAGGTGGATGGTCAGCCCTGTTCGGTCGATGCGCCTGGGGCGGATCTTTGCGATAGTCGTGACGGTGCTCATGGCTAGCCTTCGCTCTGTGGGTGTCGCTTACTGGTAGTGGACCCGTTTGTTCACCGTGGCGAACTGGATGTAGGACATGATCAGGATCATGAGCGCCAGCAGGTAGGCCTGGGCCGAGGCCAGTCCTCGATCCCGGGCGTCCACAAAGGCGATGCGGTAGATGGAGTAGACCATGTTGGTGGTGGCTCGTCCTGGCCCACCCTGGGTCAGCACGTCGATCTCGCCGAAGGCCTGGAAGCTGTAGATGACGTTGATGATCAGCAGGAAGAAGAGGGTGGGGGAGATCAAGGGCAGGGTGATGTGCCGGATGCGCTGCCAGGCATTGGCCCCGTCCACCTTGGCCGCGTCGTAGTAGGATTCATCGATGTTCTGGACCCCGGCCAGGGCCACGATCACGTTGAAGCCCAACTGACGCCAGGTGGTGGCCACGATCACAGCCACCAGGGCCCAGGTCTTGTCCGCGAACCAGTTGGGCCCCTCCTGCATGGTCTGGATGAAGCCCAGCTGGAGCAGGCCGTAGTTGATGTAGCCCACCACCGGGTGGTAGAGCCACTTGAAGAGCACGCCCGTCACCGCGCTGCTGATGACCACCGGCACGAAGATCAGGGTGCGGTAGACCGGGTCCATGCGTCCCAGGGGATAGGCCAGGGCGATGGCCAGGGCCACCGAGAGGATCAGACCCGTGGGCACCGTCCCCAGGACGAAGAAGAGGGTCACCCGCACCGTCTCCCAGTAGTCCGGGCTGGTGAGGGTCTTGATATAATTGTCCAGCCCCACGTAGCGGAAGCGGTTGCCGAAGGGCGAGATCCGCTGCAGGCTCAGGTTCAAAGAGGAGACGATGGGCCAGAACACAAACAGGGTCAGGCCGATGAGGGTGGGGGTCAGGTAGAGATACCCCTCCACAGCGGCCCTCAGCTTGTTCCATCGCCTGCCTGTGGGCATGGCGCCCAGGGAGGAGGCGGTGGGTTGGGAGGTGGTTGCATCGCTTTGAGCCATGGTATGCCTGCCAGGTAGTGCGAGATGTCGGGGCAGAAGATCGAAAGAGAATGCCAGGGTGGCACGGGCCGGCCTCAGGATGTCGGGCCGGAGCGAGTCTGGCTAGGCCCGGTTCAGGCGCCAGACCAGGATGGCCCGCCAGCCAATGAGGAACAGGGCCGTGAAGATCAAGGTGGTCAGGGCAAAGGGCAGCGTGACGTTGTTCTGGAAGATCGCTCGCCGGAGCAGGAAGCCCAAGGGGATGCCTATGAGCCAGGAAACCGCAGTTCGCCGCAGGAAGACTGTAGGCTGGGTCACACTGTCCGTTCGATAGGCGCCGGCCAGCCAGGCAGCCATGAACCAGCCCAGCAGGAAAGGCGTCAGGATCCGGGCCAGGTTGGGCAGCCAGTCGCTGGTGAAACCGTGGCTCAGGCGTCCTAGCACCACAAAGACCACCAGGGCGATGACATCCCCCGCCACCAGGAGGGCGGTGAGGTTTCGCCGCCGCCGGGGCATCGCTCCCTGGGGCGGCATGGGATCGGAAAGAGAACGCAAGGTCTGCCTCCAGAATCTGTGCCCATCCAGGCGCTTCCGTGCCGTGTGGTCCGATCGAGGCCTGATCGGCCAGGATCATCGCCAGAGGACTGGCTGGACACGGCGGCTGAATGCAGCAACAGAAACGTTTTGGGTGGGGCGGCTGCCTGGAACCGAGCTGGCCTCGGGGCCAGGGAACCGGTCGAATGTTGGGATCGCAGCCACCCGGGTGGAATCGTCGGGGGAGAAGGATGTTGTTGATGAGATGGCGACGGCGAGACAGCCCTGGATGCTGACATGGGCCTCGCGTCGAGTTCAAATTGAGGCGCCTCGGGCGGGCTTAGTATACACCATGCCCAGAGAAGATGACAAGTTCATTTTCAGTACGGTTTGGTGACCATTTGTCATTTTGCGAAAATTCGTTATCATAAGGCCACCTCGACTTGCCTCCCGATCCACAGGAGACGATCCCATGTTGAAGATACTCCTGAAGTACACAGAAATCGTTGATGCTATCTCGGAACGTCTGGGGTGGCTCTCCATGATGCTGGTGATCCTGACCCTGATCGTCGGCTTCTACAACGTGTTGGCCCGCTACCTGGGCCGTTTCATCGGTGTGCGGCTCTCTACCAACCTCTTCATTGAGCTGCAGTGGTACCTCTACTCCCTGGTTTTCTTCCTGGGCTTCGCCTACATCCTCAAGCACGGCATCAACGTGCGGGTGGACTTCATCTACGCCAACTGGCCCAAGCGCCGCAAGGCCATGTTGGATTTCTGGGGACACATCTTCTTCCTGGTCCCCTACACCCTCCTGGGCATCTACGTGACCTACAAACCGGTGCTCACGTCCTGGGGGAAGCTGCCCGGCGGCGGCTGGGGCCCCATGGAGATGTCCCCGGATCCCAGCGGCCTGCCTCGGGCCCCCATCAAGACCATGATCATCGTGGCGTTCGTCACCCTCTTCTTCCAGGCCATCGCGGAGATCATCAAGCTCTACGTCGTGATGACCGGCAAGGACGAAGAGGTGCCCGTGGTGGTGGAAGAGCTGGAGGTCGAAGCACCGCTGCGCATCGAGTAGCAGGTGCATGGCCTTCTCCGGGGGCTGCCCCTGGAGCGACGCTCGATTCAGCCTGCCCCGCCTGGACGAGACCCCCTGCTGGTCCAGCACCTGAGCTCGCAGCGCCACCTTCGCCACCCTTTCCGACCATCCCACATCGGTTTCCCATCCCACACCCATCAGCGAGGAACACCCCATGGGACTCGAATGGCTAGCTTTGGCAATGTTCATTCTTTTCTTTGTGCTCATCCTCTATGGCTACCCGGTGGCCTTCTCCTTCGCCGGGACAGCCATCGTCTTCCTGCTCATCGGCATGGCTGTGGGCACCTTCGACGCCCGGCTGCTGCGCCTCCTGCCCAACCGCTGGTTCGGCACCATGTCGGACTTCACCCTGCTGGCCATCATCTATTTCGTCTTCATGGGGGCGGTCTTCGAGAAATCCGGCCTGGCGGAGCGGCTGCTGGAGACCGTGGGCATCCTCCTGGGCCCCATGCGGGGCGGGCTGGCCCTGGCGGTGGTCATCGTGGGGACCCTGCTGGCCGCGGCCACCGGTGTGGTGGCCGCCACGGTCATCGTCATGGGCATGATCTCCCTGCCGGTGATGGTCCGCTACGGCTACAACCACCAGCTGGCCACGGGGATCATCACTGCCTCGGGGACCATGGCCCAGCTCCTGCCGCCGAGCCTGGTGCTGGTAGTGTTGAGCGATCAGATCGGCGTGGGCGTGGGGGATCTGTTCCTGGGCGCGCTGGTGCCAGGGCTCATCCTCTCCGGGCTCTACGCCCTCTACGTCCTCTTCATCGCCTGGATCCGCCCCCAGGACGCTCCAGCCCTGCCCCCGGAGGCCCGGACGTTGAAGGGCGCCGCGTTGGCCCGCCGGGCCCTGGTGGCGGTGGTGCCGCCTTTGCTGCTCATCTT
>WGCB01000364.1 GCA_015494005.1 Caldilineaceae bacterium | reverse complement strand
ATGCTGTCGTGGGTGAGGACGTAGGTGACCCGGACGCCCATCAGGGCAGAGAGGCGCATGGCCCCCCGCATGTAGTCGCTGAAGACCAGGAAGGTGCCTCCGTAGGGGATGACCCCGCCGTGGAGGGCCATGCCGTTGAGGATGCCGGCCATGGCGTGTTCCCGCACACCGAAGTGGATGTTGCGCCCCTTGAAGCTGTCGGGACCCAGGCTGTCCGCGCCCTTGATCATGGTCTTGTTGCTGCCGGCCAGGTCCGCGCTGCCGCCGATCAGGTTGGGGATGACCTGGGCCAGGGCGTTGAGCACGATGCCGCTGGCGTTGCGGGTGGCGTCGCTGGTGCCGGCCTCGAAGCTGGGCAGGGCTTCTTCCCAGCCCTCGGGCAGATCACCGGAGAGGGCCCGCTGCAGCTCCTCGGCCTCTGCCGGGTACTGCTGCGCGTAGGCCTCGAACAGGCGCTGGTACTCCGCCTCCCAGGCCTGCCCTCGCTCCACGGCCTGGCGGAAGAAGGCAAGCACGTCGTCGGGGATGTAGAACGGCGGCTCCAGGGGCCAGCCCAGGTTCTTCTTGGTCAGGATCAGCTCCTCCTCGCCCAAGGGCTCGCCGTGGGCCTTCGGGGTGTCCTGGCGATGGGGGCTCCCGTAGCCGATGTGGGTGCGGCAGCCGATGATGCTGGGCCGAGGGTCGGCCTGGGCGGCCTCGATGGCTGCGGCCACCGCCTGACCGTCCATGCCATCCACCTTCTGCACGTGCCAGCCGTAGGCCTCAAACCGTTTGGCCCAGTCCTCGGTGAAGGCCAGATCCGTGCTTCCTTCAATGGTGATGTGGTTGTCGTCGTAGAGGTAGATGATCTTGCCCAGACGCAGGTGCCCGGCCAGGCTGGCGGACTCGCTGGCGATGCCCTCCATCAGGTCCCCGTCGCTGACAATGGCGTAGGTCCAGTGATCGACGATGGGAAAGTTGGGGCGATTGTAGCGTTCCGCCAGCCAGCGTTCGGCCATGGCCATGCCCACCCCGTTGGCGAACCCCTGACCCAACGGGCCGGTGGTGGTCTCCACGCCAGGGGTGTGGCCGTACTCAGGGTGTCCTGGGGTCTTGCTGCCCCACTGGCGGAAGTTCTTCAGCTCCTCCAGAGGGAGGTCGTAGCCGGTCAGATGCAACAGGGCGTAGAGGAGCATGGAGCCATGCCCCGCGCTGAGGACAAAACGATCCCGGTTGGGCCAGGAGGGGTTGCGGGGGTTGTGGCGCAGGAAGCGGGTCCACAGGGTAAAGGCGGCCTGAGCCATCCCCATGGGCATGCCCGGGTGCCCGGAGTTGGCCTTCTGGACCGCGTCCGCGGCCAGCATCCGGATGGTGTTCACAGCCTTGCGTTCGAATTCAGGGTCCAACACGTGGCCTTGGGAGGCAGAAACAATGGGAGTGGTCATGGATCGTTCCTCGTACGGGTGGTGGAGAGTGGGTCCACTGGGATGGTGTTTGGCGTCAAAACGTGAAGGGTGGGGGAGCAGGGTTCCGTGGCGGTTCACCTCAACATGCTGGGTAAATTATATCACAAAAAGAGAGGGCTCCAGGAACAGGCCCTACAGAACCAGACAGAGAACCCCCGGCCTCACAGGCGAGACCGGGGGCGATTTCAACATCCATGCTGGGGGGCAGAGCTCAGCGGAGAACAGCAGGAAGGAAAACCTGGTAGCTGAAGGACGTGCCTGTCACATCCTGGGTCGGGGGCAAGGATAGGCCATACCGCTGCAAAGGCCGGTCAGCCACGGCCAGGACGGGCAGTGCCGGCTGGGATTTCGCGGCGCCGGAGAAGGCCTGAAGCCGGTTCCAGCCAGTGGCTTCCACGCCCCGGATCTCGACCACCATTTCGTAGATTGCATCCGAGATCCCGTGCACCTCCACCTGGTACTCACCGGCGACTGGCGCCACAAAGCTGACCTCATCCGGTCCGTTTTCCTGCTGGCTGATCCAGGGCGAGCGAGTCTCGTGGTCCGGCGGCCAAACGTACAGGTCCGGATCCCCGAACTGGGGCATGATGAAGGCGGTCATCTGTTCCCCCACAGCCATGGGATAGCGGAAAATGCGGGCTTCTCCGGCAGCCAGCTCGTCCGGCTGGGCCGGCAGGTAGTTGATCCCGGCCAGGGCGGGGCTGTCGGTCACGTTGCCAGCCCTGTCCGAGACCCAGGCCAGGATGTACTTGATGCCCGGCGTGTCCACCAGCTGCCATTCATAGACGGTGGGCGACTCCGTGTAGTCCAACCAGGGCGATTCCTGCACCGGAATCCAGCGATCTATGCCAGCGATGTACTTGAACTCGACAAACTTCACCGCGCGCACGCCGCTCTCCTGGTCCGTGGCCCGCACAGACAGGCGCACGTTCCGGCTGGTCGCGATGAGCGCCCCATCGTTGATGCTCAGCTCGTCGATCTGGGGCGGCAGCACGTCCGTGACCAGAGGCATGACAGTCACCGAACGCACCAGGATGTTGTTCGTCTCATCGGTTTCGGGGATCTGGTTGTCCGGATCGATCACCGCATAGAGAGTGTAGCTGCCCGGCTCGGACGGTGTCCAGGTGATGCCCGGAGTGCTCGCCTGGTGGTCTGGCACCAGGCTCTCCAGGGAGGCTTCGCCCAGTAGCTGGCCCTGGGAGGAAGGGGCGTCCAGATAGAAGCGCACCGGCACGTCGGCCAGGGCGAACTCCCCGCCCAGCCGATGGACCACAACCCCCAGCAGGGCCGACTGGCCCACCCGCAAGGCGTTGGGCTGGCTCCAGAATTCATAGGAGAAACCGAAGAGGTCGTCGCTGCCTCGGGCCACTGCGGTGTAGGCATTGGCCAGGGTATCCTCTTGACCGTCCGGGTTCTTCACCGTGACGGCGTAGCTGTCCGCCAGGAACTGACTGGCCGGGACGGACGCCTGGAGATGGGTGGCGTCGATGAAGACCGTGTCCAAGGCCACCTCGTCCAGGAAGACAGTGGCCCCGGTGGCGAAGTTCATGCCGTAGACGTGGATCT
>WGCB01000363.1 GCA_015494005.1 Caldilineaceae bacterium | reverse complement strand
CATGCGACTACCCCCTTTCGGCGAGAACCGGTTCAGATTCCGCGATGGCGGCCGGAGGAGCGCCGAAGTAGCGTCGCACCCACGGCTCGAACTTCACGTAGCTGACCAGAAAGACGATCTGGAAGATGGGCAGCATGGCCGCGGGAATGGCGGCCAGGGACGTGAACGCTGTGGTGGCCAGGGCGATGGCTGTGCCGTTGTTCTTCCCTGTGCTGGCGAAGACCAGACCCATGTGCTCCTCGTAGCTCAGCCCGAGCCGCCGGTCCAACCAAGTGACCAGGGTCAAGGTGACGAGAATGAAGAGGGACTCGGGGATGAGGAGCAGGGCCACCAGAGACCACTTCTGGGCCAGCACCGCCGCCTTCATGAAGAAGATCAGGAAGACGATGGCGAACATGCTGACCAGGGTGATCACCGGGAAGATGGGTGCGATGCGCCGAAAGCCCTTCTCACCCAGCCAGCGCATCAGCCCCAGCCGGGTCAGGTAGCCCAGGAACATGGGCAGGATCAACACCACGAAGATGGCGTTCATGACCACGCCCATGGGGATGGGCACGTGGAAGGAACCGCCCAGAACGCCCAGCCAGAAGGGAATGGCGGCCACCGCGGTGACGAAGCTGGCCGCAATGGCCACCGTGGCCAACTCCAGGTCGCCCTCCACTAGCCCGGTGTATCCCAGGCTCATGCTGGAGCAGGGGACCACCATCACCAGCAGGAAGCCGAACCCCACGTCTGGATTGTTCAGGAATACCTTGCTCAGCGCGAAGCCGAAGAGGGGCGCCCACACGAAATTGTAGCCCAGGGTTAGCCCCAGGCCCTTCAGGTTGCGGGCGGCTTTGGCCAACGCCTCCAGACGCACGTTGACCATCATGGGGTAGATCATCAGGAAGACGATGATGGTGACCATCGTCTTCAGGGTGGGCTGGTGTTGCTTGATGAAGGGGCCGTTGACGTAGCCCAGCACCCAGCCCAGTACAATGGCCGCGGCCACGTACCAGAGCATCCGCGACTTCAGATGCGCTTGAATGCGTTTCGGCTGCATGGTTGTTCACCTCCACGAGCAGCGATGAGTGACGAACACAATCCGGTCATCCATCTCGCTCGTTGGAGGTGAACGCTTGATCCAGGCGCCGCGATGACAGCGGCAGCCCCGGAAGCTTCTGGCGTGACAACGGCACATGGCAGACTCCTACGTGGATGCCCTGGCTACCGACCGGGGGACTGAGCGCGCAGGCGTCCCAGCTCCTCTTCCACCTCGGCCAGGCGCGCCTGCAGATGCTCCCGTCGGGCCTCCAGGAAGCTGGCCTCCTCCACGGGAGCGGCCTCCTCCTGCCAGCGGCCCCTGCGCGCCGGCTCCACGGCTTCCTCACCTTCGGGGCGGCCGTGGCAGCCGCCGCGCTCGCGGCGACCTTCTCCCCGGCGCCGGCATTCGCCCCGTCCGCGGCGACCTTCGCCAGCGCGTCCGCGACCATGCCGTCCTGAGCCGTGACGCCCAAAACCGTGGCGTCCATGTTCGTTGTGCTTGCAACAGTTCTGCATTGTGACCATTCTCCTTAACTGTTTTGCATGAGATTGGGTTATTCTGATTATCGAATAACCACACCGAAAAAGAAAGTGGAAATCGGGCTGGCCCGCGTCCGGCCGGGCTCACTTCTCGCCCCGGCAGCGGGGGCATCGACAGGCGCCACGCCGCCGGCGCCCTCGGGGGGGCAACTCCTCGCGTGCGAGCGGCTCTTCGGCGCCCCGGGCGACCACATGACTCTCGGCCAGTTCCAGGAGCTGATCCACCAGGGCCAGCAGCCGTGGATCACGCACACGGTAGATCACCGTCATGCCCTCCCGTTCCGCGGTGACCAGGCCGGCCTCCCGCAGCACCATGAGGTGCTGGGAGATGTTGGCCTGGGGGCGACCCAGCACCGTGGTCAGGTGCATCACGTAGGCGCCGCCTTCTCGAAGTTCGTCCAAGATCCGTAAACGCACTGGATGGCTAAGTGCTCGGGCAATCCTGGCCGCTTCCTCTATCTCGCGGAATCTTCTCTTGGGCATCCTCTGCCTCACCACCTGTGACCAGCTTTATTCCGATTTTCGAATAAAGTGTACTCCTTCCAAGGATGGTTTGTCAAGCCAGTTGTGTTTGAATCTTGTCTGAAAGTGGCG
The DNA here is from genome assembly GCA_015494005.1 of Caldilineaceae bacterium. Classification (GTDB taxonomy): domain Bacteria; phylum Chloroflexota; class Anaerolineae; order Caldilineales; family Caldilineaceae; genus S144-5. The sequence continues at coordinate 3,227 of WGCB01000363.1, read as the reverse complement.
TTCCGTTGCCAAGACCCAAGCAGCTTTTGCGGCACCTGGGCACGCCATGCAACGGTGTGCCGACCCCTCAGAACAGCTTGCGGATCCAAGCCCCGTCGTCATCGGCGGGGCTTTTCCCATGCCCGCGGATCCCATGTCCGCTGGCCCGGCAGACATGGCAGAGGGGAATCTCGTCCCCAGGCCGGGGCGCGGTGGGCACCCGGCACTCCTGGCAGGCCACCAGCTGACCCTGGACCAGGAGCTCCTCGGTTTCGGGCAGGAGACCGGCCAGGGGCATCTGCTTCTCCAGGCTCACGGCGTCCTCGGGACAGGCCACCGTGCAGATGTTGCAGTCCAGGCAGAGGGCCGGGCGGAAGGTGAGCTGGAAGGCCGCGCGCTCGTCCGCCGCCATGGCGTGCAGGAAGGAGACTTCGGCCTGGAAGGCGAGGGCCCCGGTGGGGCAGAAGCGGGCGCAGAGTCGGCAGCCGGAGCAGGCCTCCGCATCCACGGTCACCTGGGCCAGGGGCAGCCCCTCGGTGGACAGGGGTGCCTGGGCATCCAGGACGCCGCTCTCCAGACCCTCTCGCAGGAGGGGCGCCAGGCGCGCCAACAGGCGGCGCCGGCTCTCCGGCGTCTGTTGGGGGAGCCGCTCCTCCACGGAGCGGGGGGATGGGGCCGGGCCATCCGGCAACTGGTCCTGGACCTGGGCTGCCCGCTCCTGCACTCTGCGTCCCAGCGCGCCCAGGAGCCCCCGGCGAGAGACCCGGGGCTGGCTGCCGTCCACCAGGGGCTTGGCCTCCGCCTGGGCGGGCAGCTGGGGGGCTTCCTGGCTGTGGCGGTGGATGGCGGGCGGACGTCCCAGCGCCTCCAGGAGCCGGTTGGCCTGGGTCGCGGCCTGGGCCATGGCGGCCTGGTTTGCGCCCAGGGGGCACCGGTCGCAGATCGAGTCGTCCAGCCAGAGGGGGCGCTGGCCGTCCTGGCTCAGGGCCAGGAGGTGCTCCGGGGCGAGGGCGGCCAGGCAGCGCTTGTGGCGCACCCGCACTGCCACCGGGGCCTGGGTGCGCTCCGGCTCGGGATGGAGGGGGCAGAAGAGCTCCACCGGGTGGTCGCCCAGCGGAGGCCATCCTGCTGGAGACGGTGGCCCAGCTGGGCGGGCCTGGGTGAAGGCGTCCGTGGGGCAGGTGTGCAGGCAGAGGCCGCAGCGGGCGCACTGCTCCCGGTCCAGGGTGGGCCGACCCTCGCGCAGCCCGATGGCGTCCGTGGGGCAGGCATCCACGCAGAGGCGGCAGCCGGCCTCCTTGTGCCGAGCGTTGAGGCAGCGATCCGGGTGGACCTTGGGCGCGCTGGGAGCGAAGGCCCCCTGCAGCAGGGCCAGGACCTCGCCTTCCATCAGGCCGTGGTCACCTGCTGCAGCGCCTCTCGGACCGCTTCCGCCAGCTGGTCCGCCTGGGCCAGCTCGTACCCCTCGATGCGGCCGGCGTCACAGGCCTGGGCCAGGGAGGGTTCGATGGGCAGGCGTCCCAGGACCGGCGCGCCGGCCCGCTCGGCCACCTGCGCGGCGTGGCTGGGCCCGAAGATCTCGTGCCGGGCGCCGGTCTCCGGGCAGACGAAGTAGCTCATGTTCTCCACCACGCCCAGCAGAGGGACCCGCATGTCCCGGCTCATCTTCACGGCCTTGCCCACGATGAGGCTGGCCAGCTCCTGAGGCGTGGTCACCATGACCAGCCCCTGGACGGGCAGGTCCATCATCACCGTGAGCTGGGCGTCGGAGGTGCCGGGCGGGAAGTCGAAGAGCAGGTAGTCCAGCCGCCCCCAGACCACGTCCCGCCACAGGTCGGTGATGAGCTGGGCGATGCGGGAGCCCCGCCAGGCCACGGGATCGTCCGGGTTGCGCAGCATGAAGTTGGCGGAGACGATCTTGATCCCCGTCTCCGTCTCCGCGGGGATGATGCCTTCCGGCGCGCTCTTCATGCGGGCGCCGTTCATGCCGAAGAGCTGGGGGATGCTGGCCCCGGTGATGTCCACGTCGAAGATGCCCACCCGGTAGCCCTGGCGGCGCAGGGCCACGGCCAGGAGAGCCGTCACCAGGGACTTACCCACGCCTCCCTTGCCGCTGGTCACGCCCACCAGGTGCTGGATGGGGCTCAGGGACTGGGCCAGAGACTGGCTCAAGGTGGCCTGGTTGGGGTCCAGGCTGAAGCTCAGGGGGATGGGGGCCTTCTGGCCGTTGGCCGGGGCCGATCGGCCGTTGCCGTTGCTGGAGCCGTTGCGGGCTGGCTGCGGCGCCTGGGATTTCAGGTGGGCGAAAATCTGGGCCACCTCGGCCCGGTCCATCTCCGTGACGTTGATGCCCACGTGCTGGACGCCGGGCAGACGGGCCACCGCGTCGTGGGCCTGCTCGGCCAGGCCATCCGCCAGGGGGCAGGCCAGGGTGGTCAGAGCCAGGGTGAAGCGCACGTTCGGCCCCTCGATCTCGATGTCCCGGATCATGTTCAGCTCCACCAGGTTGCGGCGCAGCTCCGGGTCGATGACCGAGCTCAGCGCCTCGCGTACGGCTTGGATGGTCAGCATGTGTCCTCTCCTCTCGAATCCTCTCGAAGCTCGATTCCTCTCAGAAATCCTCACGAACCGGGCCCACTCGACCGGTGAGGCCCGGTCCATCCCCTCACTGCAAGGTTTCCAGATAGGCCATGATGGCCTCGATCTCCGTGTCGGACAGGTGGAAGTTGGGCATGGGGGTGTTGCCCTTGATGGCTCTGGGGTTGTGGAGCCAGAGGCGCACCACCATGGGGTCCGTGCGCTGGAGGATGCCGTCCAGCTCTGGGCCTTTCAGCGCCCCCTCCCCCTGGATGCGGTGACAGCGGCGGCAGTTGTATTGTACCACGAGCTGCGCACCCACCTCCGGCGAGACCTCCACCCGCTTGGTCAGGTTGAGCCAGAACCGGGGCGGGGCGATCCACAACCACGCGAGCACAAGGATGATGAGTACAATCGCGATAACAATTGATCGGCGCATCTGTCGCGTCCCCGTCCAGGTGGGTGTGCAACGCCCTGGTCTTTCGAGGGGCGTTGCACACCGTTCACGTACGTTCTGGCCACACGAATTCCACAGAACACGGATTCGTAGGGGCGAAAAATCTTTCGCCCCTGGAATCGCCGGGGGTCGTGGCCGGACCTCTGCGTAGACCGGCCACGACCCCGGCTTGCACATCAAACCGGCACCACGTTGACCGGTGTGTCGTAGAAGC
>WGCB01000362.1 GCA_015494005.1 Caldilineaceae bacterium | reverse complement strand
CTACTGAGGCGCCCTCCCTTCGGGCACGCCTGGACTGGCACAGTGGAGGAACCGGTCCGTCACAGGCCCGCGCGCCACTGCCCCCGGTTCTGGAAGTACCAGGCCGCGGCCTCGGTGCGGTTGGAGACGTGCAGTTTCTCGAAAATGTTTTTCAGGTGGAAGCGGATGGTGTTCTCGCTAACGCCCAGCAGCCCGGCGATCTCCGCGTTGGTGAGCCCCTGGGCTACGTGGGCCAGCACCTCCCATTCCCGGGCCGAGAGGTCGTGCCCAGGGGAAGGAGCGCCGCCCTGCCGCAGGGCCAGCCACCGCTGGGCGGCTCGAGGATAGACCAGACGCCCGCCAGCCACCAGGCGGATGGCCTCCACCGTCTGCCGGGGAGACTCCGTCTTGAGCGCGAAGCCCTCCGCGCCGAGCTCGATGGCCGTCTGGATGCTCTCCCCATCCCCGAAGGCGGTGAGGACCAGGACCCGCACAGGCATGTTCCGACGGCGGATCTCGGCCAGGGCCGTGAAGCCGTGGTAGGGCATCTGCAGGTCCAGGACCACCACATCCACCGGGTGCCGATCCAGGAGGGCCAGGAGCTCGTCGCCATCCTGGACCACGTCCACCACCTGGATGTCCGGGGCCTGCTCCAGGAGGGCTCGCAGGCCTTCCAGCACCAGGGCGTGGTCGTCCGCCAGGATCACCCGGATGGTCTGGTCGGAAGAGGGCTCGGCTCGGTATCCTTCCGGCATGGTTTGCTCAGGCATGGCTCGTTCAGACCCGGTTCGTCCAGACACGGTTCGTTCAGACACTGGCGGGCACCTCCACCAGGATCCGGGTCCCTTCGCCAGGACGGCTGAAGAGATGGAACTCCCCGCCCAGCAGGGCCACCCGATCCCGCATGCCCCGCAGGCCGATGTGGGTCTCCTGGAGGGTGTCGGACAGTTCGTCCAAGGATGGGGGCTCGAAGCCCTGGCCCCGATCCACCACCTCCATGCAGATGCAGCCGCCCTTGCTCCAGAGACGCACCCAGTGCCGATCCACGTGGGCATGGCGGTAGGCGTTGGAGAGGGCCTCCTGGAGGATGCGGTAGAGGGCGATCTTCACGGGGAGGGCGATGTGGTCCGGCAGCTCCCCGGCGGTGAGCTCCACTGTGTTGCCCGTGCGTTCCTCGTGCTGGATGACCAGCCCCTGGAGGACGGAGAGCAGAGCCCGGCGGTGGAATTCCGGTGGGCGGAAGGTGCCCAGGAAGAACTTGATCTCGTAGAGGGAGGACTCCAGGAGCACCCCCACCTGGGCCAGCTCGGGTAGGAGATCCGCCCGTTCCGGATCCTGGGCGATCTCGTTCTGGATGCGGGTGAGCAGGGAAAGGGCGGTGAAGAGATACTGGACCGGACCGTCGTGGATATCCAGGATGATGCGGCTCAGCTCCTCTTCGGTGAGGCTGAGGAGGCGATGGGAGGCCAGATCTTGTTTTCGTTTCATGGGGCGACCCCTCCAAGATACATCCCCCGGAGCACGCTGCGCTTCCCATAGTAGCCGAAAGAGCGGGTCGGGGTCAAACACTTTTCATCCCCTGCCCCAGGCCCAGGACTACCCGAATGGGCAGGCCGGACCTACCCTCAACGGCTGGCGCTGGCTACCAGGAAGCATGTTGTCCAGCCCTTCAGCATGGCCTATCATGAGGAAAGAACGCGACTTGCGACACCCATCTCCGCAGCTCTGCCACGCCCCCTGCACCATCCCCCCTGGCCGGGGGCCGGATCCGCGCCTGATATTGACATTCCCAGGCTGCCCAGATACAATCAAAGCAGCTCAACAGTCACATTTCCATCCCCGATCTCACACCGCCTCACTCCCCCAGAGGCCCATCCGAAACAGCAGGGCCAATCCTCTCAACAATACAACATCCTAAGGAGGCAGCTTCCATGGTTGAGAAAGAGCGGACCGAAGTCAGTGAAGCCGAAGTCGCCGTGCACTGGGGAGAAGAGGAGTACTACTACCCCCCCATGGAGTTCATCGCCCAAGCCAACTTCACCGACCCCACCATCTTCGACCGTTTCAGCGAAGAGCACTTCCCGGAATGCTTCAAAGAGTTCGCGGACATGCTGGACTGGTACCAGTACTGGCACACCACCCTGGACACCAGCAACCCGCCGTTCTGGAAGTGGTTCGTGGGGGGCAAGCTCAATGCCTGCTACAACTGCGTGGACCGTCACCTGGAGGCGAACCGCAACAAGGCTGCCTTCATTTTCGTGCCCGAACCGGAGGACGAGGACCACAGCGTCATCACCTACCAGGAGCTCTACGTCCGGGTCAACGAGATGGCCGCTGTGCTCCAGAGCCTGGGCCTGAAGACCGGTGACCGGGTGACCATCCACATGCCCATGGTGGTGGAGCTGCCCATCACCATGCTGGCCTGCGCCCGGCTGGGCATCATCCACTCAGTGGTCTTCGCCGGCTTCAGCGGCCAGGCCTGCGCGGATCGCATCGAGGACTCGGGCAGCCACATCCTGGTGACCATCGACGCCTACTACCGCAGCGGCAAGCTCCTGGACCACAAGGTGAAGGCCGACCAGGCCGTCCAGGCGGCCAAGGAGATGGGCCAGGAGGTGGAGAAGGTCCTGGTCTGGCGGCGCTACCCCGGGGAGTACCACTCGGAGGCCCCCATGGTGGAGGGGCGGGACGTCTTCGTGGACGACCTGCTCAAGGCCCACCGAGGCGCCCGGGTGGAGCCAGTCCACATGCCGGCGGAGGCCCCCCTCTTCCTCATGTACACCAGCGGCACCACCGGCCGCCCCAAAGGCCAGCAGCACAGCACCGGCGGCTACATGGCCTACGTCACCTGGACCTCCTGGGCGGTCCAGGACATCCACCCCGAGGATGTCTACTGGTGCATGGCGGACATCGGCTGGATCACCGGCCACTCCTACATCGTCTACGGCCCCCTTTCCCTGGCCGCCACCAGCGTGATCTACGAGGGCGTCCCCACCTATCCGGACGCAGGGCGGCCCTGGCGCATCTCGGAGCAGCTGGGGGTGAACATCTTCCACACCTCGCCCACGGCTATCCGCATGTTGCGCAAGGCGGACCCGGACGGTCCCAAGAACTACCCCAACGTCCAGTTCAAGCACATGACCACCGTGGGCGAGCCCATTGAGCCGGAGGTCTGGCGCTGGTACTACCACACGGTGGGCAAGGACAAGGCGGTGATCGTGGACACCTGGTGGCAGACGGAGACCGGCGGCTTCCTCTGCACCACCATCCCGGCCATCCACGCCATGAAGCCGGGCAGCGCCGGCCCCGCCCTGCCAGGCATCTACGCCACGGTCCTGGACGACGAGGGCAACGAGATCCCGCCGGGCGCTGGCCGGGCCGGGAACATCGTCATCCGCAACCCCTGGCCGGGCATCACCCAGGGCATCTGGGGCAACCCGGAGCGCTTCATCCAGACCTACTACGCCAAGTACAACCGGGACCCCAACAGCAAGGACTGGCGGGATTGGCCCTACTTCGCCGGTGACGCCGCGGTCCAGGCCGCGGACGGCTACTTCCGCATCCTGGGCCGGGTGGACGATGTGATCAACGTGGCCGGGCATCGCCTGGGCACCAAGGAGATCGAGTCCGCGGTGCTCACCGTGGAGGAGGTGGCCGAGGCCGCGGTGGTGCCCCGGGCCGATGAGCTCAAGGGCACGGTGCCCGAGGTCTACGCCTCCCTCAAGCCGGGCATTGAGCCCAGCCCGGAGATCGAGCAGAAGATCGTCAAGGCCGTGGAGACCATCATCAGCAAGATCGCCCGGCCCAAGAACGTCTACCTGGTGCCAGACCTGCCCAAGACCCGCTCGGGCAAGATCATGCGCCGGGTCCTGGCCGCCATCTCCAACGGCAAGGATCCGGGCGACGTGACCACCCTGGCCAACCCGGAGATCGTGAAGCAGATCCACGAGATGGTCAAGGCCCGGCACCAGGCCGAGAAATGACCCGGCCAACCTGCCTGTGAACCACCTCCCCCGCACCAATCCACGCCTGCAAGACACGACAGAGCCGGTGGTCTGCCCGCCGGCTCTGTTGCGCGTGCCTCGCCCCTGGACCCGCCTCCTCCTGGCCAGCCTCCTGCTCCTGGCCGGGCTGCTCGGCGGCTGCCAGGCCAGGCAGGAACCTTCCCTGGCC
>WGCB01000361.1 GCA_015494005.1 Caldilineaceae bacterium | reverse complement strand
ATCCGGTGGCGGAGATGCGGGGGAAGGAGGCCATCCGCCGGGGATTCGCCTGGGCCTTCGGCAACATGGCCCAGCCCGGCTTCACCATCCGCCGGGTCTACACCGAAGGGGGCCGGGGTGTGGTGGAGGTGGACACCCACCACCGCTTCAAGAACGGCCTGGAGCTGAAGTTCTCCCAGCTCTTCCTCTACCAGGTGGAGGATGGCCGCATCCGCAGCCTCCAGGCCTACGTGCCCTACCCGCCGCCGGGGATGGGCAGCCTGCTGCTCACGGTCACCCGCTGGCTCTGGCAGCTGAAGGACAGGCTGCGCCGCACGCCTTCCCGCCCCGAGGAGGTGCAGGCATGAAGCAGGTGATCTCCACGGACAAGGGGGCCGCGCCCAAAGGACCCTACTCCCAGGGGGTGGTCACCGGTGGACGGCTCCTCTACGTGGCTGCCCAGGGGCCCTTCGATCCTCGCAGCGGCGAGACGGTGAGCGACGACTTCCCGGCGCAGGCCGCCCAGGCCTTCCGCAACCTCCTGGCTGTGGCCGAGGCCGCCGGGGCCGGCCCGGAGGACGCGGTGAAGGTGACCGTCTACCTGACGGACTGGGCCCACTTCCAGGCCATGAACCGGGTCTACCAGCAGTTCTTCCCGGAGCCCTACCCAGTGCGCACGCCGGTCCAGACCACCCTGCCCTTCGGCCTGATCATGGTGGACGGGGTCTTCGCCCTGCCCGAGGGAGGTGGCGCATGAACAGCCCGACTCGGGCCACACCGGGGACCATCCCCGAGGAGGCGGCCCGGCTGCACCAGGAGAGCCTGGTCATCGACGGCCTGAACGCCAGCTGGTTCCTGGAGCGGAAGGTGCTGGAGCGGCTGCACCGAGGCGGCGTCACCGGGGCGAACGCCACCATCGCCGCTTGGCACAACCCCACCGAGACCCTGGCCATGCTGGGGGACGTGCTCCAGCTCTTCCGGGACCACTCGGATCTGGTCCTGCAGGTGAAGAGCGTGGCGGACATCCGGCGGGCCAAGGAGATGGACCGGGTGGGGCTGATCCTGGGCTTCCAGGACACGGAGCCCCTGGGGGACAACATCCGCCTGCTCAACGTCTACCAGGCGGTGGGCGTGCGGATCATCCAGCTCACCTACAACTTCGAGAACCGGGTGGGCTTCGGCTGCCAGGCGCCAGAGGACCAGGGGCTCAAGCCCTTTGGCCGGGAGGTGGTGGCGGAGATGAACCGGCTGGGCCTGCTCATCGACCTCTCCCACTGCGGCGAGCGCACCACCCGGGAGGCCATCGAGCTGTCGGAGAAGCCGGTGGCCATCACCCACGCCAACAGCAAGGCCACCCTGGACCATCCCCGGAACAAGAGCGACGAGGTGATCCAGGCCCTGGCGGCCCGCGGTGGCGTCATCGGCGCGGTGGCCGTCCCCGCCATGCTGACCCGGGACTTCCCGGCCACGCTGGACGACTACCTGGACGCCATCGACTACCTGGTGCAGCTAGTGGGGGTGGACCACGTGGGGCTCGGGCCGGACTTCATGGAGGAGATGCCCCAGGAGGTCATCGAGAAGGTGTTGGTGGGCCTGCCGCCGGAGACCATGCGCCTCCTGGCCAGCATCCCGCCCACCCAGGGGCTGGAGTCCGTGGCCAGGCTGCCCAACGTCACCGCCGGCCTCCTGGAGCGGGGCTACCGGCCCGAGGACGTGCGCAAGATCCTGGGCGAGAACTGGCTGCGCCTCTACCGGGAGGTGTGGGGTGCGTGACCGGAGCGGGGAGGGCTGAGGTCTCCAGTCAACTCGTGAACTAATCAACCAGCGAACCAACCACCCCGTCCCCCATCGTCGAGCTCTGGAGGTGAACCATGAGCGACCATCGAGCAGCCTATGAACTTCTGGCCGAGCGGCTGGCCAGCCAGGACCTGGACGTGGAGGCCATCAAGGCGGCCCTGAAGCGCCAGCACATCGAGACCCCCAGCTGGGGCTACGCCAACAGCGGCACCCGGTTCAAGGCCTTCGCCTGGCCCGGGGCGGCCACCACCACTCAACAGAAGCTGGACGACGCGGCCATGGTCCACCGCATGACCGGCATCGCGCCCAGCGTGGCCATCCACATCCCCTGGGACAAGCCGGAGAACGAGGACTACGCGGCCATGCGCCAGTACGCGGAGGCCCAGGGCATCCGCCTGGGCGCGGTGAACCCCAACGTCTTCCAGGACGACGAGTACCGGCTGGGCTCTCTGGGCAACCCGGACCCGGCCATCCAGGAGCGGGCCCTGGACCACATCCTGGAGTGCTGCCAGATCATGGAGGCGGTGGGCAGCCGGGACCTGAGCCTTTGGTTCGCGGACGGAACCAACTACGCGGGGCAGGACAGCCTGCGGGGGCGCAAGCGGCGCTTCGAGCAGGGGCTGGAGGCGGTCTACCGGCATCTGCCCGAGGGCAGCCGCATGCTCATCGAGTACAAGTTCTTCGAGCCGGCCTTCTACAGCACGGACATCCCGGACTGGGGCACGGCCTACGCCTGGAGCCTGAAGCTGGGGCCCCAGGCCCAGGTGCTGGTGGATCTGGGCCACCACGCCCAGGGCGTGAACATCGAGCAGATCGTGGCCTTCCTCCTGGACGAGGGCAAGCTGGGGGGTTTCCACTTCAACAACCGCAAGTACGCGGACGACGACCTGATCGTGGGCAGCGTGAATCCCTACGAGCTCTTCCTCATCTACAACGAGCTGGTGGGCGCGGAGCAGAGCGGCGACGAGCCGGCCAGCGCCACTGCCAGCCAGGTGGCCTACATGATCGACCAGTGCCACAACATCGAGGGCAAGATGATCCCCATGATCTACTCGGTGCTCAACTGCCAGGAGGCCTACGCCAAGGCCCTGCTGGTGCCCCGGGAGCGCCTGGCCCAGGCCCAGGCCGCGGGAGAGGTGCTGGAGGCTCACCGCATCCTCACCGACGCCTACCGCACAGACGTGGGGCCCCTGTTGGCCCAGGTGCGGGAGGAGATGGGCGTGCCCGTGGACCCCATCGCCGCCTACCGGGCCAGCGGCTACGAGGAGAAGATCCGGGCGGAGCGGGGCACGGCCACGCCCAGCGGCGGCTTCCAGTAGTGGGAAAGGAGGGCGATCATGCCGGACAGCCCAGAGCCTGTCCTGGAGCAGCTGGTCTGGCTCTCCCGGGAGCTGGCCCGACCCGAGCGAGAGTTGGCCATCCTGGGGGAGGGGAACACCGGCGCAGATGCCGGGGACGGCGCCTTCTGGGTCAAGGCCTCGGGCAGCCAGATGGCCACCATCGACGCCCAGGGCTTCAGCCGGGTGCGCATGGCGCCGGTCCTGGCCATGCTGGATCAGGGCGAGCTCACCGACCAGGAGGTGGCCGCGGGCCTGCGGGCTGCCCTGGCCGATCCCAGCCACCGAAAGCCCTCGGTGGAGACCTTCCTCCACGCCCTCTGCATGGCGGAGGCCGGGGCCCGCTTCGTGGGGCACACCCACCCCATCGCGGTGAACCAGATCCTCTGCAGCCGCCAGGGCGCGGAGCCCTTCCTGCGCCACCTCTTCCCGGACGCCATCGTGGTCTGTGGGCGGACGCCGGCGGTGGTCCCCTACGTAGACCCGGGACTGCCCCTGGCCCGGGCCGTGCGCCAGGAGCTGCGCCGCTACCAGGCCCATCACGGCCACCCGCCCAAGCTGCTCCTCCTGGTCAACCACGGCCTGGTGGCCCTGGGCGCAACCCCCCAGGACGTGCTCAACATCACCCTCATGGCCGACAAGTGGGCTCGCATCCTCCAGGGGACCTATGCCCTGGGCGGTCCCCATTTTCTGCCGGAAGCCCAGGTGGATCGCATCGACACCCGGCCAGACGAGCACTACCGGCGGCGTCACCTGGCTGGAAAGTGAACAGGCAACAGTCAACGGTCAGCAACCAACAGCCAACAGCCAACTGCTCGTATCGCTCTGTCCTTCCTGGAGTGGAATCCTTGAGCCGACCAACAGCTCCTCCCTCCAACTTGAGGGAGGCTGGGAGGGGGTAGAGCAGAAACAGGCAACAGGCGACCATCAATCCACTGCCAAAGAACGGAACCATGCCAAAGAATCTCTGGAACGACGAAGAAGCCCGGCAGCGGCCGGAGCTGGACTACCTGGTCTACCGCAGCAACCTGCTGGGCCGAGACCGCAGCGTGGTCAACATCTACGGGGGCAACACCAGCGTCAAGCGCCGGGAGGTGGATCACTTGGGCCGGGAGGTGAACGTGCTCTGGGTCAAGGGCTCGGGCAGCGACGTGGCCACCATCACCGAGGAGGGCTTCGCCGGCCTGCTCCTGGACGAGATCCTGCCCCTCATGGCCCGGGATCACATGAGCGACGAGGAGATGGTGGCATACCTGGCCCACTGCGTATACGCGCTGAACCGGCCCCGCCAGTCCATCGAGACCCTGCTCCATGCCTTCACCCCGGCCCCCCACGTGGACCACACCCACCCGGACCCGGTCCTGGCCATCGCCTGCGCGGAGCACGGCCAGGAGCTCTGCCGGGAACTCTGGGGGGAGCGGGCCGTCTGGGTGGACTACGTGCGCCCCGGCTTCACCCTGAGCAAGTGGATCGGCGAGGGCATCCGGGCCAACCCCCGGGCGGAGCTGGTGGTCATGGGCAAGCACGGCATGGTCAGCTGGGGGGAGACCAGCCGGGCCTGCTACGACAACACCATCCGGGTGATCCAGGAGGCGGAGGACTTCGTGGAGGCTCGGCGCAACGGCCGCCGTGTCTTCCCAGGGACGGCGGTGCCCCCTCTGGCCCCGGAGGAGCGCCAGGCCATCCTGGCCGCGGTGCTGCCCGGCCTGCGGGGCGCGGTGAGCCGGGAGCGCCCGGCCATCCTGCAGACGGACGACAGCCCGGAGGTGCTGGCCTTCGTGGGCAGCGAGAACGCGCCGGCCCTCTCCCAGGTGGGGGCCGCCTGCCCAGATCACCTGGTCCACACCAAGCGCCAGCCCCTCTTCGTGGAGTGGAAGCCCGAGGAGGGGGTGGAGGCCCTGAAGACGAAGCTGGCCCAGGGCGTGGACGACTTCGTGGCCCGCTACACCGAGTACTTCCAGGCCCACAGCCAGCCCGGGGATCGCATGCGGGATCCCGCGCCCCGGGTCATCCTCATCCCCGGCGTGGGCATGGTCACCACGGGCGGGGACGCCCTGGCCGCGGACGTGAGCCGTCAGCTCTACCACCGGGCCATCAAGGTGATGGAGGGCAGCCAGATCCTGAGCCGCTTCATCAGCCTGACGGCCCAGGAGTCCTTCGACATCGAGTACTGGCCCCTGGAGCTCTACAAGCTGAGCCTGAAGCCACCGCCCCGGGAGCTGGCCGGCCGGGTGGTGGTGGTCACCGGTGGGGCCAGCGGCATCGGACGGGCCACGGCTCGCCGGCTGGCCGAGGACCACGCCCACGTGGTCATCCTGGACATCAACCAGGAGGGGGCGGAGCAGGTGGCTGTGGAGCTGGTGGAGAAGCACGGCCTGGGGCGCAGCATGGCCCTCTTCTGCGACGTCACCGATGAGGCCGGGGTGCAGGAGGCCTTCCGCCGGGCGGTGCTGGCCTACGGGGGCGTGGACGTGGTGGTGAGCAACGCGGGCATCGCTATCGCCGCGGCCATCGACGAGACCAGCCTGGCCGACTGGAACAAGACCTTCGACGTGCTGGGCAAGGGGTACTTCCTGGTGAGCCGAGAGGCCTTCCGCATCTGGAAGGAGCAGGGGATGGGGGGCAACCTGGTCTACGTGGGGAGCAAGAACAGCGTCTACGCGGGGAAGAACGCCTCTGTCTACAGCGCGGCCAAGGCGGCGGAGATGCACATGGCCCGCTGCCTGGCCGCGGAGGGCGGCCCTTTCGGCATCCGGGTCAACACAGTGCTACCCGATGCGGTGATCCGGGGCAGCGGCATCTGGGACAAGGGCTGGCGAGAGGCTCGGGCCGCGGCCTACGGCATCCGGCCGGAGGAGCTGGAGGAGTTCTACCGTCAGCGCAACATCCTGCACGTGAACATCTTCCCAGAGCACGTGGCCGAGGCCATCAGCTTCCTGGCTGGGCCCCGCTCCTCCCGCACCACCGGCGGCGCCCTCACCGTGGACGGGGGCGTGCCCGGCGCCTTCCTGCGCTGAGGGCGGAGGAGCGAGTCTTCCTCAGGCCTCCTCCGCGGGAAGCACCAGCAGCCGCTCGGCCATCTCCCAGGCCAGGGCGTGGGGCGCACCGTCCACCTGGATCAGCAGAGGGCCCTGGGCCGGCGCCCGCTCCTGGATCTGCACCTCCTTGCCCGGGTAGAGCCCCAGCTCGCCCAGGTAGGCCAGCTCCTCCGGATCCTGGGTGAGCACCCGGGCCAGCCGGTAGGGGACGCGGATCCGGGCCACGCTCAACGGGATGGTGGGGCGGCTGTCCACCTGGCCATCCCGGCTGGGGATGGGATCCCCGTGGGGATCCACCGTGGGGTGGTCCAGGGCCGCGGCGATGGCCTCCTCCAGGCTCTCGCTGATCACGTGCTCCAGCTTCTCCGCCTCCGCGTGGACCTGGTCCCAGGGGATGTGCAGGGCCCTGTGGAGGAAGAGCTCCAGCAGCCGGTGGTGGCGCAGCACCTCCAGGGCCACCTGGCGTCCCAGAGGGGTGAGCCGGGCGCCCTGGTAGGGCTCGTGTTCCACCAGGCCCAGCTCCGCCAGCTTCTTCACCATGTTGGTGGCCGAGGCGGGGGTCACGCCCAGATGGGTGGCCAGGGCCGAGTTGGTGACCGTCTCCCCGTCCGCGCCCAGCTGGTAGATGGCCTTGAGGTAGTCCTCGTGGGCAGAGCTCAGAGGGCTTTTGGTCAGGGTTTCGTAGTTTTTAGCCATGCCTAAAGTGTAGCGGGCGACGGTGGAATTGTCAAGGTTTTCCTGCAGTTTTTCCCGGTTTGACGGGCCGAGCGTACCCTGGTCTGGCTGGACGGCTGTGGTATAATTGACCCGGATTTCCTCTACTTTTCTCCCTGTGCAACGGTGGCATAGACGGTGGCAAGCCCGGCTCGGACCGGGCGCACTGGGCTACCCTGGCGCCGGGAGATCCTGGGACTTGTGTTCGTGTGTGATGGATTCTGTGTGAGCAACATTCTGTGTGACCAGCATTCTGTGTGACCAACGAGGTGTGGAACGATGCAGCCAAGTTCTGCGAGTGTGCATGATTTCGTGGCCATCGGCGAGGTGGCGGACACGACCAAGCAGCTCATCGCCTTGAACCTGCAGTACGGTCTGCAAGGGCAGGGGGAGCATGCCACGGGCATGGAGGCGGTGGAGCGGATCGTGCTCCAGCAGGCCCGGGAGTACCTGGCCAGCGTGCGGGAGGGCTTCATCCTGAGCGTGCGGGCCGGCCGGGTGACCAGCCGGGGCGAGCTGAGCTACCTGCTGGATCGGGTGATCCTGGACTGGTCCAGCCTGAGCCGGGAGCTGGGGCTGGCGGAGGAATCCGAGGCCGAAGCCGAGTCCAGCTCGGCAGCCCAGGGCGGGGCCGCCGAGGAGCCCACCATCCAGCGGGTCCGGGGGCAGCTGTTAGCCTTTGGCATGGCCATCGTGGCCCTGGGGGCCCTGCCCCGCTTGCCCGCGGAGGAGATCACCTTTCCCCACAGCTACAGCAAGCCCCCCACCTACTCGGACATCCCTGTCCCCGTGGCGCCGGGCGAGATCCTGAGCCGGATCGAGGAGCTGGAGCAGATGATCTGGCAGTTCACCCTGCGCAAGTGGGCGGAGCTGGCCCGTCACCGCTACGGTCCCCTGCGCCGGACCTACGGCTTTTTCGAGTCCAGCGCCCTCCTGGCCCGCCGGGAGAGCGAGCGGTTCGGCATCAAGGGACGGCGGCTGCTCTCCTGAAGACTCCACAGGCCAGGATCGACAGGTTTGCGCATCGATCCTGGCCTGTTCGCGTCTCCGGTTTTCTCCTCCTCGTGTTC
>WGCB01000360.1 GCA_015494005.1 Caldilineaceae bacterium | reverse complement strand
TGCTAGAATGAACCCACAAGCAATTCGTACGGAGAAAAAGGCTATCGGCGTACCAGGAGACCTGCTCAACCAACAATAAACTTGCGCCTCAGAGTCTGGCTGCTCTGCCTCACTACCGCTTCGCAATCGCCTACGGAACACCGAGAATCTCCCGCGCAGCACCGATTGCCTCAACAACTTGACGAATGACGATACATGGATCGAATGTGGCATGGCCCCACCGCCGTGCCTTCGGGTTTCCGGATAGGGCGGTGAGGGCGCTTTGTGCTGCTAGGCGGTTTTCTTGCAGGCCTGGAGGCCGAGCGCCGTATCCCGGAACTGCTCCCAGTTTCCAGCCCGATCGTCTCTGTGAATGGCTGTGGCCTCGGTGACAATTCGGGTTGCTTGAACAGGGCCTTTTTAGTTGTTGCGTTCATCTCAATGAAATGGGCTCCTGGATCGATCCGATCGAGCCAGGCTCAATCCAATTGAGCTCCCGTGACATGAAACACACGTGACATGAGGCACTGTGCACATAGTGTAATGAGCGCTGTAACAAGCATCTAAGAGTATGTGCCCTGTGGTACGGATCGAAGGGGTGGAACGAAACGCATGAACGAAAACATCGAGTCGAAATCTTTGTTGGGCACCTACCTGGAGATCCTGTGGCGACGCCGACGGGTGATCCTGGCGACGATCGTGATCGCTGGCGCCATCGCCGCGGCTGGAGGCATGCTCATCACCCCGGAGTATGAAGCCTCCACCACCCTGCGCCTGGCCACCTCCACCAGCGGCTCCCTGGACTGGGTGAACTACGACATCACCTATGCCGACCGGCTGCTGAACACCTTCTCGGAGATCGCCACTGGCGCAGCAGCCCGAGCGGAGCTGGCCAAGCGTCTGGGGCTGGACGCTCCACCCCAGGTGGATTCGGCCATCCTGGCCAACACGGAGTTGCTTCGGCTGAAGGTCCAGCACGAGGATCCGGCCATCGCGGCCCGGGCCGCCAATGTGCTGGCCCAGATCCTCATGGAGGAGAACAAGCGGCTCTCCACCGAGGCCCGCCAAGGCACCCAGAAGGCCCTGGCCGAGCAGATCGCCCAGCTCAGCAAGGAGATCGAGAAGGATCGTCAGGCCTACCAGGCCCTCACGGCCCAACCCAACCAGACCGCGGAGAGCCTGGCCCAGTCCATTCGCCTGGCCCGGGACCTGGAGCTGAAGCGGGGCACCTACGAGACCTTGACCGAGTACTATCGCCAGGCCACCTTGCGGGAAGCCCTGGGCGTCACGGCCCTGTCCGTCATCGATCCCGCCACGGTGCCCACGGAGCCCTCCAGCCCGGGCTATCCCATCACCATTGCCCTGGGGCTGGTGCTGGGGCTGATCGGTGGGCTGGGGCTGGCCTTCCTCTTCGAGAGCCTGGACACCACCCTGCACACCACGGCCCAGATCCAGGCCATCTCCGCCCTGCCCATCCTGGGGGAGATCCCCCTGATCAAGGATGCCAAGGAGCAGGTCCTCTTCATGAACACCAACTCGTACCAGGGGGAGGCCCTGCGCCGGCTGCGCACCAACATCGCCGCCCTGGGTGGGCTGGAGTCCCTGCGCACCCTGTTGGTCACCAGCCCCGAGCCGGAGGAGGGCAAGTCCACCATCGTGGCCAACCTGGCCCTGGCCATTGGCCAGTCCGGGCGCAGCGTGGTCCTGGTGGACGCCAACCTGCGCCTGCCGGTGCTCCACCACTTCTTCAACCTGCCCAACGACGCGGGCCTGAGCGACCTGCTCCGGGGCCACAGTAGCCTGAGCCAGGTCCTCCAGTCCGCCAACGTGCCCGGGGTGCAGGTCATCACCAGCGGCCCTCTGCCCTTCTACCCGGCGGATCTCCTGGGCTCGTCCGCCATGATCTCCCTGCTGCAGCAGCTCCGGCAGCAGTTTGACATGGTCCTGCTGGACAGCCCGGCCATGCTGCCCGTGGCGGATGCACCGGTGTTGGCCCCCATGGTGGACGGCGTGATCCTGGTGCTGGAGCAGGGCAAGACCCGAGCCGAGGCCACCCGCAAGGCCCGGGCCCAGCTCCTGGACGTGGACGCCCGCCTGGTGGGCGCCGTGGTGAACCGGGCGCCCTGGGACAGCGAGTACGAGGAATACTACAAGCAGCTGGAAATGATGATGATGATGAACCAGAGCGTGGTGAAACGGCACAGATTGCCTCTTTCCCAGCCCCAGGAGACGGAGCGGGAGCGCCTGCCCCTGCCCTAGTCGCCGCTGCCCGTTGAGCCAGTTCATCGATGCAATCATCAGCCGTTGGGAGGAGAACAATGTACGAATCGTCGCTGCGCTTCAACACCATGGCTCCGGTCATGAGCACCACCCGGCCAGCCCTCTACAACCCTGTGGAGCGCCAGGGGAACGCCTACTACGTTTTTAAGCGCGCCCTGGATCTGGCCCTGGTGATCCCCGCCCTCATCGTACTGCTCCCCCTTTTCCTCCTCATCGCGCTGCTCATCAAACTGGACAGCCCAGGCCCGGTCTTCTTCATCCAGGACCGGGTGGGCAGTCGGCGCCGGCGCGAGAAAGGACGCACGGTCTGGGAGCTGCGCATCTTCCCCATGTACAAGTTCCGCTCCATGTACGCGGACGCGGACGAGTCCCTGCACCAGGAGCACATCAAGGCTTTCGTCAGCGGCCAGCTGGAGGCGGAAGGCGACCCGGACGCCCGGTTCAAGCTGGCGGACGATCCTCGCGTCACCCGCATGGGCCGCTTCCTGCGCAAGACCAGCCTGGACGAGCTCCCCCAGCTCATCAACGTGTTGAAGGGGGAGATGACCCTGGTGGGGCCCCGGCCGGTGCCCGTCTACGAGGTGGCGGAGTACGAGCCGGAGCACTACGAGCGGCTGGCCGCGGTGCCTGGGGTCACCGGCCTCTGGCAGCTGAAGGGGCGGGGCCAGGTCACCTTCCAGGAGATGCTGGAGCTGGACCTGGAGTATGTGCACAACCACTCCCTGTGGATGGACATCACCATTCTTCTGGGCACCATCCCGGCGGTGCTGGCTGGGCGGGGCGCTGGCTGAGCCAACCTGACCACCCCGCCCCCGCCTGGCGGAGACCAGGCCCTCCGCGGCTCCTCAGGGAGCCGAACCGGCCTGATGTTCGAAGGGTCCACAATCCCCCATGTCGCTGGCATGCCGTCGAATCGGCGGCCCACTTCCCTGGAACGGGAAGTCAGACGAAGGGGGTGAGACGAAGCAGCTATTGCACTGAGTGAGGAGCAACAAGGAACATGACTGCAGAAGCGAAGAAAATCGGCGTAGCCATCATCGGCTCTGGATACTGGGGAATCAACTACGTGCGGGTCTTCAACGAGCTGCCCAACGCCCGAGTGGCCGCGGTCTGCGATGCCCGCCAGGAGCGGCTGGACGAGGTGCAGCGCCGCTTCCCCGGCCTGACCGTCTCCCCGGATCTGGACGAAGTGCTGCAGATGCCCGAGGTGGACGCAGCGGTCATCTGCACCGGCGCCACCTCCCACTACGCGGTGGCCTCCCGCTGCCTGGAGGCCGGCAAGCATCTGCTGGTGGAGAAACCCATGGCCACCACCGTCCCCGACAGCCTCAAGCTCATTGGCCTGGCCGAGAAGCAAGGGGTCATCCTCATGGTGGGGCACACTTTCCTCTACAACCCCGGCGTGCGCAAGGTGAAGGAGTACATCGCCGAGGACAAGATGGGGCGCATCTACTACCTCTACTCCCGGCGCACCAACCTGGGCCCCATCCGCTACGATGTGAACAGCATCTGGGACCTGGCCCCCCACGACATCTCCATCTTCAACTACCTGATGGACAGCACGCCCCTGTGGGTCAGCGCGGTGGGCAGCAACATCCTGGCCAACTCCCGAGAGGACGTGGGCTTCGTCACCCTGGGCTACCCCGGCAACGTCCTGGGCAACATCCATGTGAGCTGGGCCGATCCCAACAAGGTGCGGGAGTTGGTGGTGGTGGGCAGCAACCAGCGGGTGGTCTTCGATGACCTGAACGCCCTGGAGCGGGTGAAGATCTACCAGAAGGGCGTCACCCCCTCCGCCGACAAGGAGGCCAGCTCCTTCGGGGAGTTCCAGTTCCTGATCCGGGACGGGGACATCCTCAGCCCTCGGGTGGAGATCAGCGAGCCCCTGAAGAACCAGTGCAATCATTTCCTGGAGTGCATCACCACAGGCAGCCAGCCCCTCACCGACGGCTGGAACGGCCTGGAGGTGGTCCAGGTGCTCCAGGCCATTGACCGCTCCGTGGCCCAGAACGGCGCCCCCGTCTTCATCGACCACGAGAGCCTGCGCATCTCCTACGACATCCAGGCCTCCAGCAACGGACACCACACCCATCCCGTGAAAGTGAACGGACACGCATGAGCAACCAAACCCCCTCCCCCGTACCCTTCGTGGACCTGCGGGCCCAGTACGCCAGCATCCGCGAGGAAGTCCACCAGGCCATGGACCGGGTGCTCCAGCGCACGGATTTCATCCTGGGCCAGGACGTGGAAGCCTTCGAAGAAGAGTTCGCCGCCTACTGTGGCGCCCAATACGGCATCGGCGTGGACTCGGGCACCTCGGCCCTGGAGCTGATCCTGCGGGCCTACGACCTGGGCCCCGGGGACGAGATCATCGCCCCGGCCAACACCTTCATCGCCACGGTGCTGGCCATCTCCTACGTGGGGGCCACCCCCGTTCTGGTGGACGCGGACCCCCACACCCTCTCCATGGACCCAGCCCTGGTGGAGGCAGCCATCACTCCTCGCACCAAGGCCATCATGCCCGTCCATCTCTACGGCCACCCCGCGGACATGGACGCCATCATGGCCATCGCCGACCAGCACGGCCTGGTGGTCATCGAGGACGCCTCCCAGGCCCACGGCGCCCGCTACAAGGGCCAGCGGGTGGGCTCCCTGGGGCATGCTGCCGCCTTCAGCCTCTACCCAGCCAAGAACCTGGGCGCCTACGGGGACGCGGGCATCCTGGTCACCGACGACGCCCAGGTCGCGGACACCCTGCGCATGCTCCGCAACTACGGCCAACGGGTGAAGTACCACCACGATCTGGTGGGCTACAACCGGCGGCTGGACACCCTCCACGCCGCGGTGCTGCGGGTCAAGCTGCGCCACCTGGACGATTGGAGCCAGGCCCGGCGCCGTCACGCCGCTCGCTACAGCCAGCTCCTGGCCGACGTGCCCGGCGTCACCCTGCCCGGCCAGGCCGAGGACGTGGAGCCGGTCTTCCACCTCTACGTGATCCAGGTGGCGCAGCGGGACGAGCTGCGGGCCTTCCTGGCCGAGCAGGCCATCGCCACGGGCATCCACTACCCGGTGCCCATCCACCTGCAGCCAGCCTATCGCCACCTGGGCTACCGGGAGGGAGACTTCCCGGTGACCGAGGCCAGCGCCCGCTCCATGCTCTCCCTGCCCATGTACCCGGAGCTGCCTGACGAGGCCATCCAGCGGGTGGTTCAGGCCATCCGTGCCTTCCAGACCCAGGCTCAGCCGAGCCGGGCCGCGGTCTAGGAGTTTCATCCATGGCGTTGTGGAACAGCCTGCGCCTGCGTTTCCCGTCTTCGGGCCAGGCGAACACCCCCTATCGCCGGCACCGGTCCATCCACCGGCAACGGGCCCTGCTCCAGTGGGCTATCGTCCTGGCTGTGGGCCTGGGCCTGGGCCTGGTGGCCGTGGCCGTGGTCGTCCTGCCCCGGAACCTGGCGCCCCTGGTAGCCGTGGCCGTCCTGGCTCCCTTCGTGGCCATGATGGTGGGCCAGGTGCGGCGGCTGCTCCTGGCCGTGGTGATCCTGGACATCGTCTTCCAGCTGGACACCTACCTCTTCTACCGGGAGAGCCTGGCCGAGCTGGGCACTCTGGGCGGCCTGAACGTCTCCCTGGCCACCCTGGCCCTCATCGGCCTTTACGTCCTCTGGATGGTGGACGCCCTTGCCCAGAAGGAGACCCGGCAGCCGGACTGGCTTCGTTCCCTTCTGCTGCCCACGCCCTACCTGGCCCTGGTGGTGCTCTCCTCCCTGGTGGCCACGGACGCCACCCTCTCCCTCTTCGAGATCTTCCTCCTGGCCCAGGCGTTTCTCATCTTCGTCTACCTGGTGGGCAATGTGCGCACCCGGGAGGATCTCCTCTTCGTGGTGAGCATCCTGTTCCTGGGCCTGAGCCTGGAGAGCCTGATCATGATCGGCCTCTGGGTCCGAGGCGAGGGCATGGAGATCGCCAATGTGCTCTTCCGGGTGGACCCGGACCGGCGGGTGGGCGGGACGGTGGGCTCGCCCAATGAGGCCGCGGCCTACATCAGCCTGCTGCTGACCCCGGCCTTCGCGCTCTGGATGACCCGAGCCGGCCGCCTCCAGAAGTTCCTGGCGGCCCTGGCCTTCATGCTGGGAGGCGCCGCCCTCATCTTGACCCTGTCCCGGGGCGGGTGGATGGCCTTCGCCATCTCGTTCACCCTGTTCTCGGTCCTGGCCTGGTATCGGGGATGGCTCTCTCCCAAGATCCCCCTGGCCCTGGGCGGCGGGACGTTGCTTCTGCTCCTTCCCTTCTGGCGCCTCATCCTGGAGCGCCTCTTCGGGGACGACAACGGCTCGGCCCTGGCCCGGCTGCCCCTGGCCCGCATCGCCCTGCGCATGGCTCGGGAGCACCCCTGGCTGGGTGTGGGAGCCAACAATTTCGCCCGGGTGCTGCCTCCCTACCTCACGCCAGAGTTCAAGCAGGAGTGGATCTACACGGTCCACACCAAGTACCTGCTCGTCCTGGCCGAGACCGGCCCGGCCGCGCTCCTGGCCTTCCTGGCCTTCCTGGTGGGGACCCTCTACCGGGGCTGGCGGGCCTGGATGCGCCGGGACCGGATCGTCTCGCCCCTGGCCCTGGCCTTCGCCGCGGCCCTGCTGGGGCAGATGGTGCACATGAGCGTGGACATCTTCAACGGCCGGGCCCAGGTGCAGATGCTCTGGCTGGTGGCCGGGCTCCTCGCGGCCATGGACCGGTTGACGGCCCAGGCCCCGGAGCAGGCTCCTGTGGGCGGGCCGTTGGCCCACCGCTCCCCCACCCGGCAGGAGATGGAACGCATCTTTTACGGAACATCATCGTGACGTCAGAATACCATCGTGACACCGTGGAGCTGAACCCGCTGCCTCCTCCAGGCCAGCGGACCATCCGACCGTCCCTGGGCAGCCTCCGACGCATCGCCCGCAACGCGGTCTCCATCCTCACCAGCGACGTGCTGAACCGGGCCACCACGTTTGTGATGTACGCGTTGGTGGCCCGTCATCTGGGACCCTTCCAGTTCGGCCAGCTCTCCCTGGCTTTGACCCTCTTCTACACCTTCCAGGTGCTGGCGGTGGCCGGGCTGAAGACCCTCATCGTCCGGGAGGTGGCCAAGCATCGGGAGCAGACGGACCGCTACCTGGTGAACGGCAGCCTGGTGGTGATCTTCTTCTCCTTCCTGGCCTTGGGGCTCATGGCCCTCTTCGTGAAGCTCATGGGCTACGCGCCAGAGACCAGCACGGTCATCCTGCTCCTCTCCCTGGGGCTCCTGCCCTACTCCATCACCGCCATCTGCGAGGGGGTCTTCCAGGCCTGGGAGCGGATGCACTTCATCGCCATGGCCAACGTGCCGGCCAACATCGTCAAGGTGGGCATGGTCTACCTGCTCCTCTCCCAGGGCTACCAGGTGCGCCACCTGGTGATCCTGATCCTGCTCACCTACGTGGGCATCGCGGTCATCGAGTGGACCGTCATGCTGCGCTTCATCACCCGGCCCCGGCTGCAGGTGGACCTACCCTTCGGCGCGGGGATGGTGCGCTCCACCCTCACCTTCCTGGGCATCGACGTGATCATCGCGGTCTGGGCCAGCCTGACCACCCTGCTCCTCTCCCGCCTGGCCACGGAGACGGAAGTGGGCCTCTTCAGCGCCGCCACCCAGCTCATGGTGCCCGTGGCCCTCATCTTCCAGAGCGTGGTCATGAGTGTCTTCCCCATCATGTGCCGCCGCTTCGAGCCCAGCTTCACCGGGCTGAAGCAGATCGCGGAGCAGCTGGTGGAGCTGCTCCTGATCATCGCCCTGCCCACGGCCGTGGGGATCTACTTCATCGCCGACTCCGCCCTCCTGCTCCTCTACGGGGACGAGTCCTTCCTGGAGGCGGTGCCCGTGCTGCGCGTCGTCATCTGGATCCTGGTGCTCCGGGCTCTGACCACGGCCCTGGGCCAGGTGCTCCTGGCCAGCCTGCGGGAGCGGATCACCCTGCGCATCGTGGCGGTGAACACCCTGATCAGCTTCGTGATGGGCCTGCTGCTCATCGGCCGTTTCGGCCTCATGGGCGCGGCCGTCACCGTGCTCCTCACCGGGATGGTGAACTTCCTGCAGCACTACATTCCCGTCTCCAAGCTGCTCTCGGGCATCTCCGTGGGCAAGCTGCTCTGGAAGCCGGCCCTGGCGGTGAGCGTCATGGCCCTCTACCTCTTCCTGGCCCAGGACCAAGGGCTGTGGGTGAACATCCTGGGCGCGGCGCTGATCTACGGCACGGTCCTGGGCGGGCTCATTGTCTGGTCCAACGGCGGCCCTCGGCAGCTGAAGGCCCGCTACAGCTATCTCTGGTCCGGAGCGGAATGAGGCGTTGAACACCATGAACCAGAACCACGACCTGCGGGTCGTCTTCCTCTCCTACGACTTCGGGGAATACTCCATCCGCCTGGCCAACGCCCTGGCCCAGGACGCGGCCGTGCGCCTGATCCTGCCCATCCAGCTGGCCCAGCCCCACCTGGATCTCCTGGACCCGGCGGTGGATTTCCAGCCCTTCCACAAGCCCCGGCTGCGCCAGCCCCTGGCCCAGCTGCGGACCAACGCCCTCCTGCTGCGGCGCATCCGGGAGTTCCGCCCGGACGTGGTGCACCTGCAGCAGGGGCATCTCTGGTTCAACTTCGCCCTGCCCTTCCTGGGCGCCACGCCCCTGGTGATCACCGCCCACGACCCCCGCCGCCATCTGGGGGACCGGGGCGGACAGAAGACGCCCCAGTGGGTCCACGACTTCGGCTTCCGCCGGGCCCGGCAGCTCATCGTCCACGGCGCGCCCCTGGTCTCCGTCCTGGTGGAGGAGCTGGGCATCCCCCGGGAGCGCATCCACGTCATCCCCCACCACGTCCTGGGGGACGACACGGCCTGCCCCCACGTGGCCGAGGAGCCCAACACCGTGCTCTTCTTCGGCCGCATCTGGCCCTACAAAGGACTGGACGTGCTGATTCGGGCCGAGCCAGCCATCACCGCCCGGGTGCCGGACGTCCGCTTCGTCGTCGCCGGCACCGGGGAGGACCTGGCCCGCTACCGGCGCATGATGGCCCACCCGGAGCGCTTCACCGTCATCGACCGCTACGTCTCGGACGAAGAGCGGGCCGCCCTCTTCCGCCAGGCCAGCCTGGTGGTCCTCCCCTACCTGGAGGCCACCCAGAGCGGCGTCATCCCTGTGGCCTACACCTACGCCAAGCCGGTGGTGGCCACCACCGTGGGCGGCCTGCCGGACCTGGTGGAGCACGGTCGCACGGGCCTCCTGGTGCCCCCCCGGAACGAGCAGGCCCTGGCCGATGCCATCGTGGCCCTGCTCCAGGACCCGGAGCGGCGTCGGCGCATGGGCCAGCAGGGCAAGATCAAGATCGAGACCGAGTGCTCTCCCCAGGCCGCAGCCCGGCAGACCCTGGCGGTCTACCGGCGGGCCCTGGCGGAGCGCGCGTCACCTGTCACAGCCATGGGAGAGGCAAGCCAGCCATGACCCCGTTCCAAGACGCCGCCCTGAAGCTGCATCGCTACATGCTGGACCATCACTGGCGGGAGCAGGCCCTGCTGGGGCCGGACCCGGGCATCCGCCTGAACTACCGCATCGGCCGCTTCGTCAAGAGCTACCTGAGCCGCTACCTGGGCCCGGACTTCTGGAAGGACGACCTTTACTACCTCCAGGGCCAGGGCTACTGGGTCCTGGGCAACTGGGAGCTCTTCCGCCGCACCGGGGACGCTCAGTTCGCGGAGCTGGCCGTGGCTGCCTCCCGGACCATGCTGGCCCGTCAGCGGGACGACGGGGCCTGGCCCTACCCCAACCCGGAGTGGAAGGGGCGGGTGGCCACCGCGGAGGGCACCTGGGGCTCCCTGGGCCTGGTGGAGAGCTACCGGCAGACCGCCGAGCAGGTCTTCCTGGACGGGGCCCTGGCCTGGCATCGCTTCCTGACCGAGACGGTGGGCTTCCAGCGCATGGACGACACCCTGGCCATCAACTACTTCGCCGGCATGGGCAAGACCCGGGTGCCCAACAACACGGCCTTCGTCCTGCGCTTCCTGGCCGAACTGGCAGACGTGACCGGGGAGCCGGCCTTCTGCGAGCCCTGCCCGGGCCTCATGCGCTTCATGGCCCAGGTGCAGAAGCCCAGCGGCGAGTTCCCCTACGCGGTGCCCGGCGTGGACGGAGGGCCCCTGCGGCCCCATTTCCAGTGCTTCCAGTACAACGCCTTCCAGTGCCTGGACCTGATGCGCTACCAGGAGCTCACCCAGGACGCCGCGGCCCTGCCGGTGATCGAAAAGGTGCTGGGCTTCCTGGCCGGCGGCCTCTCGCCGGAGGGCTACGCCTACTACGAGTGCGGCAACCGGCATCGCCGGGTCACCTACCACGCGGCGGTCCTGGCCGCGGCCTTCTGGCGGGCCCAGGAGCTGGGCATGGGCGGCTACCAGGAGCTGGCCGACCGGGCCTACCGCTACGTCCTGGGCCAGCAGCGGGCCGACGGCGGCTTCCCCTACTCCCAGGGGGACTACCGCCTCCTGCGGGACAACCGCTCCTATCCCCGCTACCTGGCCATGATCCTGGTCCATCTGCTGGTGCCAGGCGCCACCGGGCCGGACGGCTCCCAAACCCCGAGGGAAAAGGAGGAGACGCACGCGTCCGTGCGTTGAACTGGCATGCACATCGGCGTCATCGCCTCCATGAAGCGGGGGCTGGAACTGTTTGTCTATCGGGAGCTGCTGGCCTTCAGCAGGGAGGGGCACCGGATCAGCCTCTTCCCCACCAAGCTGGCGCCTGGGCTCTACAACGCCCGGCCGGAGTGGAAGCTCCATGCCTGGCATCCCCTGAAGGTGCTCCTGGCCCAGCCCGCGGCCTTCCTGGGATCGCCTCTGCGCTACCTGGCCCTGCTGCGGGAGGCCCTGGCCACCCGGGCCCTGGTGGATTTCCTCCTGGCCTGGTTCTGGGCGCCCCAGCTGGCGGAGGTGGACGTGATCTACGCCACCTTCGGGGACCACAAGCTCTATGTGGGCTATTTCGCCAAGCAGATCCTGGGCAAGCCCCTGGCGGTGACCATCCACGCCTACGAGCTCTACGAGAACCCCAACCCCCGGCTCTTCACCCGGGCCCTGGCGGCCTGTGACCAGATCATCACGGTGACCGAGTACAACCGGGAGCTGCTGGCCGAGGAGTTCGGCGTGGATCCCCGGGCGGTGCAGGTGGTGCGCATCCACGTGGACACGGAGCGCTACCGGCCCCAGGAGAAGTTCGTGGTGCTCATCGTGGCCTTCTTCGCGGAGCGCAAGGGGCACGAGACCCTCTTCCGGGCCATCCAGCAGCTGAACCGGCCGGAGATCGAGGTCTGGGTGGTGGGGGACGAAGGGCCCGAGTCGGAGACGGTGGACGTGCCCGGCCTGGCCCGGGAGCTGGGCGTGGAGTCCCAGGTGGCCTTCTTCGGTCGGCTGGGAGGCACGGCCCTGGAGGCGGTCTACCACGCCTGCGACGTCTTCTGCCTGCCCAGCCGCACGGACAGCCACGGGGTGGCCGAGGGGTTCCCCACGGTCCTGGCTGAGGCCATGGCCTTCGGCAAGCCGGTCATCACCACCCGGCACGTGGAGATCCCCCGGGTGGTCCCCCGCATCCTGGTGGACGAGAACGACGTGGACGGCCTGGCCCAGGCCATCCTCACCCTCTACCAGGACCCGGCCCTGCGTCGGGAGATGGGGGCGGAGAACCGGCGCATCGCAGAGCAGCTTTTCTCCACCCGCAACCCGGCCAAGACGGCCCGCCTGCTCCAGAACCTGGCGGCAGGGGCGCGGAGGGCGAGCCGGGAGGGCCCGGAGACCCGGAGACAGGGCGAGGTCGCGTAGAGGCGGCAAGATACCTGCCGGTCCGTTGATCCAGGCGATCCTGGACCCGGCAAAAGGACAAAATCAACCATGTGTGGAATTGCAGGGATTTTCGAATACCAGAACGGCCAGGCCGTCAGCCCGGAGCTGCTGGACGCCATGCTGGCCATCATCCGCCACCGGGGGCCGGACGACCAGGGCGTGCACCTGGAGGGTCCCCTGGGGCTGGGCATGCGCCGGCTGAGCATCATCGACCTGGCCGGGGGCCACCAGCCCATCTTCAACGAGACGGGGGACGTGGTCATCGTCTTCAACGGCGAGATCTACAACTACGTGGAGCTGCGGGAGGATCTGCGGCGCCGGGGCCACACCTTCGCCACGGCCAGTGACACGGAGGTCATCGTCCACCTCTACGAGGAGATGGGAACGGACTGCCTCCAGGAGCTGCGGGGCATGTTCGCCTTCGCCCTCTGGGACCGGCGGCGGCAGGAGCTCTTCATCGCCCGGGACCGCCTGGGGATCAAGCCCCTCTACTACACGGAAGCCGGGGGGCGGCTGATCTTCGGCTCGGAGATCAAGTCCATCC
>WGCB01000359.1 GCA_015494005.1 Caldilineaceae bacterium | reverse complement strand
GGCTACCGGGGCGGCTACCTGGCGGAGGAGCGGCGGGCCATCGAGGCCGGCCTGCGCCAGGGCGAGGTGCGGGGCGTGGTGGCCACCAACGCCCTGGAGCTGGGCATCGACATCGGCCAGCTGGAGGCGGCCATCCTCTGCGGCTACCCGGGGACCATCGCCAGCACCTGGCAGCAGATGGGCCGGGCCGGCCGCACTCGCAACGCCTCCCTGGCCCTGCTGGTGGCCTCCGCCAGCGCCCTGGACCAGTACATCCTCAACCACCCGGAGTTCCTCCTGGAGCGCTCCCCAGAGCACGCCCTGATCCACCCGGACAACCTGATGCTCCTGGTGGATCAGCTGCGCTGCGCCGCCTTCGAGCTGCCCTTCGCGGCCGGGGAGGGCTTCGGCCGCAGCCCCTTCACCGGGGACGTGCTGGCCCTGCTGGCGGAGCAAGGGGAGCTCTACGCCCACGGGGGCCGCTTCCTGTGGAGCGGGGAGAGCTACCCGGCCCGTCGGGTGAGCCTGCGCAGCGCCTCCGGGGACCCGGTGGCCATCCAGGCCTGGACGGACGACGGGGTGCAGGTCATCGGCCAGGTGGATCAGGCCAGCGCGCCCCGGCTGGTCCACGAGGGCGCGGTCTACATCCACGAGGGGCAGAGCTACCTGGTGGAGAATCTGGACCTGGAGCAGGGCCTGGCCCGGGTGCGCGCCGCTCGGGTGGACTACTATACCCAGGCCGGGACAGAGACCGCCATCCAGGTGCTGGCCACCCGGGAGGAGGCCCAGGTGGGCGGCGGGCTGGTGGCCCACGGGGAGCTCCAGGTCACCAGCCGGGTGGTGGAGTACCGGCGGGTCAAGCACTTCACCCACGAGAACCTGGGGGTGATGCCCCTGGACTACCCGCCCCAGGTGCTGGAGACCGACGGCTACTGGTTCCAGCTCACGCCCCAGGCCCTGGCGGGGCTGGTGGCCGCGGGCCAGTGGCAGGACGCGCCCAACGACTACGGCCCCAACTGGCAGGAGCAGCGGGCCAGGGTCCGGGCCCGGGACGGCTATCGCTGCACGGTCTGCGGCAAGCCCGAGCCCCCGGGCGGCCAGCACGACGTCCACCACCTGCGCCCCTTCCGCAGCTTCGGCTACGTGCCGGGCCAGAACGAACACTACCGGGAGGCCAACCGACTGAGCAACCTGGTGCTGGTCTGCCGAGCCTGTCACCGGCGGCTGGAGGCGGGGGTGCGCACCCGGGGCGGCCTGGCTGGCCTGGCCACCATCCTGGGCAACCTGGCGCCCCTCTTCCTCATGTGCGACCGCTCGGACATCGGCGTGACCGTGGAGGAGCGGGAGCAGGCTGGCGGGGTGGAGGGTGGATCCCCCCGCATCTTCGTCTACGAGGGGATCCCCGCGGGGCTGGGCTTCAGCCAGCAGCTCTTCCAGCGCCATCAGCAGCTCCTGGTCGCGGCCCAGGAGACCATCCAGGCCTGCGGATGCCGCCACGGCTGCCCGGCCTGCGTGGGCCCGGTCCTGGAGAACGACCCCGCGGGGGAAGGTCCCCTGCTGGAGACGAAACAGTTGACGTTGAGCCTCATCGCGGCACTTCTGGGGGAACCATGAACTTCATCGCCCTGGCCAGTATCATCATCGACGACATCGTCCTGCCCACCGGGGAGACCCGCATGGGCGTCCTGGGCGGCGCCGGCACCCACAGCGTGTACGGCATGCGCATCTGGACGGAGGAGGTGGGCTTCGTGACCACCGTGGGCGCGGACTTTCCGCCGGCGCTGCGCCGCCAGCTGGAGGAGGCGGGCATCGACCTCCAGGGCATGCGGGTGCACGCCTCGGCCACGGCCCGGGCCTGGCAGATCTTCGAGTTCGACGGCCACCGCACGGAGATCTTCCGCACCCCCATGGACGAGTTCTACCGCCACCGGCCCACGGCCCAGGACATCCCTCCGGCCTACTTCCGGGCCAAGGGCTTCCACATCTTCCGCGCGCCGGCAGGCATGCTGGAGCTGGTCCGCGCCCTGCGGGCCCAGGGCGTGGAGACGATCCTGTGGGAGCCCACGCCCATGGCCTTCCAGCCCCAGCACCTGCCCGGCTTCCAGGAGGCCCTGCCCCAGGCGGACATCTTCTCCCCCAACCTGGAGGAGTCGGCCCTGCTGCTGGGGGAGCAGGATCCGGAGCGGATCCTGGCGCGCTACCTGGCCATGGGGGCCCGGGTGGTGGCCCTGCGCATGGGCGCGGAGGGCTCCCTGGTGGCCCAGGCCGGGGATGAGCGGCGCTGGCACATCCCCGCGGCCCCGGCCCGGGTGGTGGACGTCACCGGCGCGGGGAACAGCTACGCGGGGGGCTTCCTGGTGGGCTACGCGCGGACGGGGGATCCGCGCCTGGCCGGGCTCCACGGCGCGGTCTCGGCCAGCTTCACCGTGGAGCAGTTCGGCATGCCTCCCATCACCCCGGACATCACCCAGCGGGCCCAGGAGCGGCTCCAGGCCCTGGACGCGAGGGTGCGAGGGTGGCACGCGGACAGAGAGGCAGGCTGACCGGACAGAGCGCGGCTTGCCAGGACCTGATCCTCCAACCCCCTGATCCCACCAATCCCACCAG
>WGCB01000358.1 GCA_015494005.1 Caldilineaceae bacterium | reverse complement strand
GCCCGGTCTATTGTAACCCACAACAAAAGGTCCACCAAAAACCGGCCCGGAAACCGGATCCCGGCCTTTCTCCCTCAAACGCCTGGAGCGCCAAAGGATCACAGCCCGGCCCGACACCAGGAACCGTCCCGAGATGTGGGCACCCGTGGCGAGAGGACGGGGCCGAGCAGGCGCCACCCCTTCAATCGCCTGGCGGGAAGTCCCGCCCGATACCGGAGAGGCGGTTTTCCTTTTGGAGGAATGGGGCTAGAATACGGAGGCTGGCGAGGGCATCCTGGAGAGCGCTCCGATCCTGGACACCCTGTGCGGTGCACACCCCAAAGGAGGCAACATGAACGGCCCCGTTTTGCCCATCCTGGCCCCGGCCCCCCGGATTTCCCAGAAGTTTGTCGGGGTGTCGGTTCTGGCTGCGGTCCTGGCCACGTGGGTCCTGCAGCTGGTGGACCGCTCCCTGCGCACCGCAGCTGCCCCCGACGGCATCGTCTCCTTCGAGCTGGCCCGGGATCTGGGTGGCGTCCAGGCCGTCCTGGACTCCTGGGATGCCCAGGCCCGGGTGTGGGCCGGTTTCAGCCTGGGCTTCGACTACCTCTACATGCTCCTCTACGCCAACGCCCTGGCTGCTATCATCCTGTGGACGGGGGGCCAGGTCTTCTCTTCCCAGGGGCGCTTCCCCCGTTGGAGTCTGCTCCTGGCCTGGGGCATGTGGGTGGCCGCCCTCTTCGACGCAACAGAGAACCTGGCCCTGATCCTGTTGCTCCAGGGGCAGCGCGCGGCCTTCCTGCCGCTCCTGGCCTGGGCCTGTGCCCTGGTCAAGTTCGGGCTGCTGGGGCTCGGGGGTGTGGTCATCCTGGCCGGGCTGGTGCGCCGGCTGCTGGCTCGCTGGTGAGGACGTCCCCTCAGGAGGTGAGGAACTTCCAGGACGACTCCGCCGCGCCGCCCCCGTAGCGCTGGTCCAGCTCCAGCATCAGGGGCACCATGGCGTCCAGGACCCGTGCGTTGCGCAGGGGGCCGCAGTCCACGGGCCGGAAGCCCAGGTCCTCCACCAGCTGGGTGACCACCGCCTTGCCCTCCGCGTCGTCCCCCGCGAAGTGGACGTCCCGGATCAGGCCAGTGGACGAGACCGGGCTGTCCAGGGTCTTCCAGAAGTTGTCCTTGAAGGCGGCGATGACCCGGGCCCCGTCCCCGATGGCCGTGGCGGTGATCTCCGCACCGGCGATGCGGTTGTCCGGGAGCTTGTCGAAGGGGTTGGTGATGTCGATGACCAGCCGTTCCCGGAGCAGATCCGCGTGGGCCAGGGCGAAGTTCTTAACCGCCTCGAAGGGAATGGCCAGCAGCACGATCTCCGCTCGCTCCATGGCAGCGACCGTGTCCGTGAGCTCCGCGCCTGGGAGTTCGGCCAGCAGATCCTGGCGTTGATCCGGCGCCCGGGAGCCGAAGGTGATCGTGTGGCCCGCATGGAGCCATCCACGAGCCAGGCCCCTCGCCATGCGACCGGTTCCAATGATGGCAATGTGCATGTAGAACCTCCTGGATGAATTGGTGTGAGCTGAAGTGGTCCGATGGTTCGGAAGCCGAGCCTCTCCTGGCTCGGGTCAAATCCGATGGGTGCATCCGCTAGGGGATCGAGAACCTCGTACAGCTTCTTTCGCGTCCTGCGACTCCTGCGCGAAACGAACAACAGCGGTTCTGCGGGGGGACAGGGGAGGGGATGCGTGGAACGTCGCCGGGCGGCGAGCGCGAAAAGATGTTCTACCTTACAGTATAAGCATTTCTCCCGGTTTGGCAAGATGGGGAGAAAAATCCGTCCATCCGCCTTCACTCCACCACCCACGAGGCATCGACCATGAAACGGACAGAGATCGACACACCCGCCCTCCTCATTGACCTGGACATCATGGAGGCCAACATCCAGCGCCTCCAGGAGTTCCTGGACGAGCACGGCATCGGCAACCGGCCTCACATCAAGACCCACAAGATCCCGGCCATCGCCCACAAGCAGCTGGCCGCAGGCGCCATCGGCATCACCTGCCAGAAGCTGGGGGAGGCCGAGGTCATGGCCGACGCCGGCATCCAGGACATCCTCCTCACCTACAACATCCTGGGGATGGCCAAGCTGGAGCGGCTGCTGCGGCTGAACCGGCGCATCCGCCTGCTGGTGACGGTGGACAACAGCCCGGTGGCCCGGGGCCTCGCCCAGGCGGCCCAGGCGGCCGGCCAGACGCTGGACGTGCTGGTGGAGCTGGGCAGCCACCTGGAGCGGACCGGCGTCCCCACGGTGGCCGGGCTGGTGGCCCTGGCCCAGGAGGTGGACCAGCTGCCCGGCCTGCGCCTGCGGGGGCTCATGACCTACCCCAGCGCCCCGGAGATGGCCCCCACCATCCAGGAGGCGCTCCAGGCCATGCAGGCCGCCGGTCTCTCCACGGAGATCGTCAGCGGCGGGGGCACGCCGGTCTTCCGCCACGCCCCCCAGATCCCGGGCCTCACCGAACACCGGGCCGGCACCTACGTTTACAACGACCGCATGATGGTGGAGGCCGGGGCCGCTACCTGGGACGACTGCGCCCTCACCGTGTTGACCACCGTGGTCAGCCGTTCCACGCCGGAGCGGGCCATCCTGGACGGGGGCAGCAAGACCTTCTCCAGCGACAACGGCCTGCCCATGGGCCGCATCCTGGAGTACCCGGAGGCGGTGATCTACAAGATGAACGAGGAGCACGCCTACGTGGACGTGAGCCGCTGCCAGCCCGGTCCGGCCATCGGCGAGCGGGTGCGGGTGATCCCCAACCACGCCTGCGGCGCCACCAACATGCACGACCAGGCCTACGCCCTGCGGGGGGACGAGGTGGAGGCCATCTGGACCATCCAGGCCCGGGGCAAGCTACGCTGATCCGGCCTGGCCCGTCCTGGACGCGAGGAATCCCAGACACGAGGAATCCCAGACGCGAAGAACGCCGGGAAGCCTCCTTCTGCCTCCCGGCGTTGCGTTGGCCTGCTCGTCTCCCGCCTGGATCGTCTCAGTCGCCCGGCGTCAGGTCCGCCAGGATGGCGGAGACGATCTCGTCCACGTGCTCGTCGTCCTTGAAGTAGCGGCGCAGGGCCTCCTCCACCTCGTGGAGAGGGATCACGGGCTCCACCATGTCCTGGCCTTCCACCACGCCCAGGTGACCCATGGAGGAACGAAATTCCTTGGCTTCTCCAGCAGCCTGGGTCTCTTCGGGCTGGGTTCCAGCGGGTTTCGTCTCACTCATGGTTGTTCGACCTCCTGGTGTGAAAAGTTGGGTTGCTCCGCTCGAAACAGGACCGATCGTTCAACTGGGTGGGCATCGTTTCGCTGACAGCCCTGTGCGGATGGTCCCGCAGGGCAGGGGCTGGACCTGGATGTGAAAAAGGGCCCGGACCAGCCAGCCCGGGCCCCGGAGAGCCAGGCTCACTTGGCTCGCACCTTGACCTTGCTCTCCTTCTCCTTTTTGCCCAGCTTGGGCAGCGAGAGCTTGGGCAGCTTCACCTTGACCCGGCTGGTCAGTTTCTTGCCCGCGGTGGCCTTGGGCAGGGTGATGGTCAGGATGCCGTCCTTGTACTCGGCCTTGGCCTTCTCACCCTTCACCGGGGCGGGCAGGCGCAGGCTGCGCTGCCAGGCGCCCATGCGCCGCTCCCGGATGCGCCAGCCGGCCTGGCTCCACTCCTTCTCCTCCTGGCTCTGGGCTCGGATGGTCAGGATGCCATCCTGCTCTGTCACCTCGATGCTCTTGGGATCCACCCCGGGCAAGGAGGCCTTCACCACCAGCGCGTCATCCGTCTCCACCAGGTCCACAGCCAGGTTGTCCCCGGGGAAGCGGGTGACGCCCAGCTCCGGCCAGCCGAGCCAGGGAGTCAGGGCCGTCTCCGGCCAGGCGGGCCAGAGCATCTCGCCCATCCAGCGGTCCATGGCCCGCTCCATCTCTGCCAGCTCCCGCACAGGATCGTAGCGCACCAGATCCGCCATGATTCCACCTCCTTCGCTCCACAGATCTCGACAGACCTCAGCACACGAGCACACACGCAGGGAAGGGATTTCCCCTCTCTGCCCCTATCCTACCTCGCCAATGTTACCGCCACGTTAGCGCCGTGTTTGTCATCCATTAGCGCGGCGGAGCCTTCGCTCCCTGGGCCCGCCTGGCCGTGGCTCAGCGCAGGAGCCGGGCCAGCAGGTTCACCAGGATGGTCAGGAGCAGGCTGACCAGGATCATGGTGGCCAGGGGCATGTAGAAGGTGAAGTTGTCCCGCTGGATCAGGATGTCCCCGGGCAGGCGGCCCAGGCCAGGCAGTTTGCCCAGGAGCACGATGAGCAGCCCGATCACGAAGAGGCTGCCGCCCAGGAGCATGAGCATGCGGCCCACGTCGTCCAACATGGCGACCTCCTCCTAGAGATGCTGCATCAGGCGCTGGCGCAGCACGCCCAGAGGCTGGACGCCCACCAGCTGATCCACCACCCGGCCGTCCCGGAAGATGAGCACCGTGGGGATGCTCATGACCTGGAACTGCTGGGCCGTCATGGGGTTCTCGTCCACGTTCAGCTTGCCGATGATGGCCCGTCCCTGGAACTCCTTGGCCAGCTGCTCGATGCTGGGGGCGATCATGTGGCACGGGCCGCACCAGGGCGCCCAGAAATCCACCAGCACCGGCTTGCCCTGGGCGATGATGTTCTGGAAGTTGGCGTCCGTCAGGGTGATGGGCTTGGTGGACGGCGGCTCGGCCTGACCCTTGCGCCCTGGGCGGGTCCACCCGGGCTGAGGACGGGCCTGGGCGCTGCCGTTGGGCTGGGCCGGCCCGGTGCGGTGGACGTGCAGAGGCACGCTGGGCCCCTTGGGCAGGGGCGGGCGGCTGCCCCCCTCCAGCAGGTAGCGGAACCAGCGGTCCAGGTCCCGCTCCGGGACCGCGCCCACGATGGTGGCTTTGGGCTGCTTGTCCTTGACGAAGACCAGGGTGGGGATCTGCTCCACCCGATAGCGCTGGACCAAGGCCTTCTCCTCGTCCGCGTTCACCTTGGCGATGAGGGCCCGGCCTGCGTAGCGGGCCGCCAGCCGCTCCAGGATCGGGTCCAGATCCTGCATGGGCTGGGCTCCGTCCTTCCAAAAGACCAGGAGCACGGGCACGCCGGCCCCGAGCACCCGGTCGATACTCTGTTCGTTGGTGTGGATCACTGTGTTGATTGCCATGGGCTCCTCCTTGTCTCACCCCTTGCTGATGGCGCGTCCCCGCGCGCCGCTCCGTTCCTTCCCAGTATAGCCGAGAAATATCAGAGTTGCATCAGAGCAACGTTAGTGGACTGTTTGACCGGCAGATGGATTCGACCAGGACGGGTGGACTGGTGGGCTGGCTGACTCCCCAGGCAAGCAAAAGGGCGAGCACGATGGCCTCGCGCTCGCCCTGATGTGACGATGCTGTTCGGTCCCCTGCCGGGGCCGGACGGCGTCCCGACGGAGTGGCTACACCTGGCGGTACTCGCCCTCCACCACGTCCTCGTCGCCGCCTTCGCCGCCTTCACCGGCCTCGCCGCTGGGGGCCGCCTCACCGGTCTCAGCCTGCTGCTGGTACATCTGCTGGGTCAGCGCATGGCTGGCCTGCTGCAGCTGCTCGGTCAGCTCCTTGATCCGGCTGAGATCCTCTGTGTCCTTGGCCTCCTTGAGCTGCTGGACCAGCTGCTCGATCTGCTCCCGATCCGCGGCCGGCACCTTGTCCCCCAGCTCCTTCAGGGACTTCTCCGTGGCGTAGATCAGAGTATCCGCAGTGTTCCGGGCCTCCACCAGCTCCCGCAGGCGTCGGTCCTCGGCCTCGTGCTGCTTGGCCTCCTGGACCAGCCGCTCCACCTCTTCCGGCGACAGGTTGGTGGTGGCCGTCACCTTGATGCTCTGCTCCTTGCCCGTGGCCTTGTCCTTGGCCGTCACGTGCAGGATGCCGTTGGCGTCGATATCGAAGCAGACCTCGATCTGCGGCACGCCCCGGGGCGCCGGCGGGATGCCCTCCAGGCGGAACTTGCCCAGGGTCTTGTTGTCCTTGGCCAGGGGCCGCTCACCCTGGAGGATGTGGATGTCCACCGCGGTCTGGTTGTCCTCCGCCGTGCTGAAGATCTCGCACTTGCGGGTGGGAATGGTGGTGTTGCGCGGGATCAGGACCGTCATCACACCACCCAGGGTCTCCAGGCCCAGGCTCAGAGGCGTCACGTCCAGGAGCAGCAGGTCCTGGACCTCACCGGCCAGCACGCCAGCCTGCAGGGCCGCGCCGACAGCCACCACCTCGTCCGGGTTCACACCCTTGTGGGGCTCCTTGCCGGTGAGCTCCCGCACCAGGTCCTGGATCATGGGCATGCGGGTGGAGCCACCCACCAGCACCACCTCGTCCAGGTCCTTGGTGTCCATGCCGGCGTCCTTCAGGGCCTCCTTGAAGGGGCCTTTGCAGCGCTCCACCAGGTCCGCGGTCAGCTGCTCGAACTTGCTCCGGGTCAGTGTCATCTGCAGGTGCTTGGGCCCGGTGCTGTCCGCGGTGATGAAGGGCAGGTTGATCTCCGTCTGCATGGTGGTGGAGAGCTCGATCTTGGCCTTCTCCGCCGCCTCTCGCAGCCGCTGCAGCGCCTGGCGGTCCTGGCTCAGGTCGATGCCCTGCTCCTTCTTGAACTCGTCGATGATCCAGTGGACGATGCGCTCATCCCAGTCGTCGCCGCCCAGGTGGGTGTCACCGTGGGTGGACTTCACCTCGATGACGCCCTCGCCCACCTCCAGCACGGAGACGTCGAAGGTGCCGCCACCCAGGTCGAAGACCAGAATGGTCTCGTCCTCTTTCTTGTCCAGGCCGTAGGCGATGGCCGCCGCGGTGGGCTCATTGATGATGCGCAGCACCTCCAGCCCCGCGATCTGGCCTGCGTCCTTGGTGGCCTGGCGCTGGCTGTCGTTGAAGTAGGCCGGCACCGTGATCACCGCCTGCTTCACTTCCTCGCCCAGGTAGGCCTCTGCGTCCCGCTTCAGCTTGCCCAGGATCATTGCGCTGATCTCCTGGGGCGTGTAGACTTTGTCCTTGACCGGGACATAGATCCGGGCGTCGCCGTTGGGGCCTTCCACGATCTTGTAAGGAACCATCTTCATGGTCCGCTGCGTTTCCGGATCGTTGAAGCGGCGGCCCATCAGGCGCTTCACCGAGTAGATGGTGTTCTCCGGGTTCACCACAGCCTGGCGCTTGGCCGTGATGCCCACCAGGCGCTCCCCGGACTTGGTGAAGGCCACCACGGACGGCGTGGTCCGGCTGCCCTCCGCGTTGGGGATCACCGTGGGGTTGCCGCCCTCCATCACAGCCATGACGCTGTTGGTGGTGCCCAGATCGATACCGAGAATCTTTGCCATTTTTCAATACCCTCCTCGAACGATGGTGTGCTTAAGTGCTCGGATTGCTAGCCATGAGTTCTGCGGGTGAAAACAGCTCGCTCCCAAACCCGTTGGGACCAAATGCACCCTACCCTGAAAGCAATCATCGAGTTACGTTGTACATTGAACCCGCCTGTAGTTCTGCCCACAAAGGGACAGTTCATGCTATCATATCCCTTGTTATCATACTG
>WGCB01000357.1 GCA_015494005.1 Caldilineaceae bacterium | reverse complement strand
GGGTGAGGATCCGCTCCGTGGGCTGGGGCTGGCGGACGGCCTCCAGCCGGGCCCCGCGGACGAACTTGCGCAGGAGGAGCAGCAGGGGCGGCTGGCGCTCCGTGCCCCGGCGCAGGCGATGGGGGACCAGATGCACTCGGCTGGCCTGGGGGTGGGCGGAGAGGAGCAGGTAGTGGCGCTGGCCCTGGGCGTAGATCTCCAGCCCCAGGCTCTGCTCGTCGGGCATGAGGAGCTTCTGCACCCGGCCGGGGACCAGGAGCCCGCTCAGCTCCGCCTGGACCGCGGCCAGGGTGAGGGCGTCAAAGTGCATGGTCCGGCTCCTGGGAGGCGGGATCCCGGGGCTCCAGCCCTTGCTGCCGCCAGGCCCGGGCCATGACGGGCTCCCGCCTGGCCATGACGCCCCCGGCTGCGAAGTAGCGGCCCAGGGTCTCGTACCAGTCCCGCTTGCCGCCCATGGCCTGGTAGGCGGACTCCAGCTCCTCCGGGGTGAACTCCTCCGGGTAGCGGTTCTCGAAGAAGCAGAGCTCCTGGGGAACCCGGGGGCGCAGGCCGGGGATCCGGGCCGGGTCCGGGACACCGATGCAGAGGCCGTAGAGGGGCAGGACGCCCTGGGGCAGGGCCAGGAGCTGGGCGATGACGTCCGTGTTGTTCTGCACGCCGCCGATGTAGCAGGTGCCGTAGCCCAGCATCTCCGCGGCCAGCATCATGTTCTCGGCCACCATGGTGGCGTCGCTGGTCCCGTAGAGGAGGGCGATGCGAGGGCCCATGCCCCACTCCCCGCCCCGG
The DNA here is from genome assembly GCA_015494005.1 of Caldilineaceae bacterium. Taxonomy (GTDB): domain Bacteria; phylum Chloroflexota; class Anaerolineae; order Caldilineales; family Caldilineaceae; genus S144-5. The sequence continues at coordinate 3,688 of WGCB01000357.1, read as the reverse complement.
TGCTCGACGAGCCGCCGCAGCCGGTGCACGTCCAGGCAGTGGACCAGGAACTCCGCCGCGTCCCGGATGTGCTGCTGGTCCCCGCAGAGGGTAGCCAGCTCGTCCCGCAGGGCCGGGTCGGTGATGCGCAGAACACTGTACATGTGTCCCTGGGCGTCGGTGGGGGCTCGACGCCCGGCCTGGATGATCCACTCCAGGTGGCCTGGGGCCAGGGGCTCGGGCAGGAAGTGGCGGATGGAGCGGTGGCGGCCGAACACCTCCAGCGGCGGCGGGAAATCAGGGACGTGGGGCGTGGTCATGGGCAGGCTCCTTGATGACGGAAAACAGGGCGTGGAAATCGGGTTCAGGGTTCTAGAACGGGCGGGGATCCAGGAGGCTGGTGCCTCGAGAGCCGCTTCGGGAGCCGGATCCACCGCGTTCGGACAGTAGCAAATCCTGGGAGGCAAGTCAAACCGGAGTGGCAAACCGGGGCGATCTGTGGTTTACTTTACAGGAAGCTCACTGCCTTAGCCCATTCGCAGGATTCCTTCATCGCACACCGCACACTGTACACCGCACACTGTACATCGCACAAGGAGGTTGCCATGCATCGTCGTTCGCTTCTCGCTGCTCTGGGATGGACCATCGGGCTGCTGGCCCTGCTCGCCCTGAACCCAGGAGGGGCCCGAGCCGCCCTCGCGGACTTCCACTTCCTGGGGGTGGTGACCGGCCTGGCTGGCCTGGATGGGGCCTACGGGGTGGCCCTGAGCCCGGACGGGGCCCATGTCTACGTCACCGGGAACACCGACGGGACTTTGGTGGTCATGAGCCGAAACGCCAATACCGGCCAACTCACCCACGTGCAGACCCTCCAGGACGGCACCGCCGGGGTGGAGGGTCTGGCCAGCGCCTCGGGCCTGGCAGTGAGCCCGGACGGGGCCCACGTCTACGTGGCCGGGAAGGGGGACAACGCCCTGGCCGTCTTCAGCCGGGATGCCAACACGGGCCAGCTCACCTTCGTGGAGGCCCTGCAGGATGGGGTCGCCGGGGTGGATGGCCTGGAAGGAGTGGTCGCGGTGGCCCTGAGCCCAGACGGAGCCCACGTCTACGCGGCCGGGCACGATGAGGACGCCCTGGCCGTCTTCAGCCGGGACGCCGACACAGGCCAGCTCACCTTCGTGGAGGCCCTGCAGGACGGACAGATGCAGGGGGTGAGCACGGTGGATGGCCTGGACGGGATCTTCGATCTGACGCTGAGCCCCGACGGCGAGCACCTCTACACCGCCGGCCTGGTTGACAACGCGGTGGCCACTTTCAACCGGGACACCAGCACGGGCCAGCTCACCTTCGTGGAGGCCCTGCAGGACGGACAGAAGCAGGGGAACAACACAATCGATGGCCTTGCCGGGGCCACCGGCGTGGTGGTGAGCCCGGATGGTCGCTACGTCTACGTCACCGGGCTGAACGATAACAGCGTGGTCCGCTTCTTTCGCGGCTCCGTCACGGGAAAGCTCATTTTCCTGGACATGGCCCGAAACGGGATCGACGGGGTGCAGGGGCTGCTCGCCCCCTGGTCCCTGGCTGTGACCCCGGACGGCGAGCATCTAGTCGTGGCCGCTTTCGGCAGCAACGCCCTGACCGTCTTCCAGCGGAACGGGCTCAGCGGCCAGATTACCTTCCAGGAAACCCTGGTGGACGGGACCAACGGCGTGGATGGGCTGAACCAGATCACAGGCGTGGCGGCCAGCCCGGACAGCACCTACGTCTACACCGCCAGCGGAGGCGACAGCGCAGTGGCCATCTTTGCCACGGTGGCCGTGCAGCGTCAGATCTTCCTGCCCTTGATCCAGCGTTAGGCCGCGGCCTGCTGCCGGCCCCTCCTTTCCCCAAACTCTTATGAAAATCTAATGCTCTGCTGTTCTGATTCTAACCTGGCCGTGATAGCTAGTGAGTAGAGAGGCCATGGTATGACGTCAGGCAGAGAGAACAGGGAACAGAGCATCGAGCGAGGCAAGTTCGACAGAGTTTGCGGAGAGAAGCGCTGGAAAAGGAGGTGAGGTCCATGCGTATTCTGGCCATCACGGATCTACGAGGAGCCACGGAGCGGGTTCCCCAGATCCTGGAGCTGGCACGGGACGCGGAGGTGGGCGCGGTGGTCTTCAGCGGCAACATCATCGGTGAGGACGCCCGGGCCGAGGCCTTCCGCAAGGCGGTGGCCACCGGCCAGCCGCACCAGATCCCGCGTTCGGTCCTGGACGCGCTGGAGGAGGAGGCGGTGAAGGCCTACGAAGCCTTCTTCGACGAGATGGGCAAGCTGGACGTGCCGGTGTTCGTGGTGCCCGGCCAGCTGGACGCCCCCAAGCGGCTCTACCTGCAGGCCGCCTTGGATCACGAGGTGGTGGAGCCCAACATCTTCATGGTCCATCGCTCCTTTGCCCTGCCTCTCCAGGGGTACAACCTGGCGGTGGCCGGCTTCGGCGGTGGGATCAGCGAGAACCGCCGGGAGGAGCAGCTGGCTCAGGTCTACCCGGCCTGGCTGGTGGAGTTCGCCCTGGACTACGTGCGCCACTTCAAGCAGGAGCCCATGCTGATCTTCCACACGCCGCCCAAGAAGGGGGTCCTGGATCGGCATGGGGACGAGCACATCGGCCACGAGATAATCGACCACGTGATCAAGGTCTACCATCCCAGGTTCGCCTTCTGTGGCGCGGCCCGGGATGGCCAGGGCAAGACCCACATCGGCACCACCCTGGTGATCAACCCCGGCTGGCTGAAGGACGGCAAGTACGCCATCCTGGACACCAAGACCAAGCACGTGACCTTCGGCCAGCTGCCCGAGCCGGAGAAGGCCCAAGCCGCGGCCGCGCAGTCGTAGTCGCCTCATCCCACATCGTTCCACTTCCTTCGAGCCTGCCCAAAAGGGGAGCGCGCCGCCAGGCCGCTTCCCTTTCTCGCGTGGCCCGGTCCGGTCAACGCAACTTTTCCCAACCCAGGATCGTCCCAGGAGTGAACCGCAGCACCCTGTGCTTCACTCCCACCCCCTGGGAGAGCATGGTCTGACACACAAGGAGGTGTGCCATGTTCGGGAATCGGCAGATGCTCACGTTCGTGCTGTTGGTGGGTTTGATCCTGCTGCCCACAGGAGGAATCCTGGCAGCGGGGTCCGATCTGCCGCAGGTTTTGCCGGCCTCGGCTGGGACCCCCTGGCAGGCCACGTTCTGGAACAACACGGCGCTTGAGGGCGCGCCGGCGCTCACCGGTGTGGCTGTGCACAGCGAGTTCCTGGACTTCGATTGGGGCTTCGGCTCGCCAGATCCAGACGTGAACCGGGATGGCTTCTCCGCTCGCTGGACCCGGTCGGTGGAGCTGCCGGCCGGCCGCTACCGCTTCACCGCCACCAGCGATGATGGCGTGCGGGTCTTCCTGGACGGGGAGCAGATCCTGGATGGCTGGTGGGATCACGCGGCCCGTACCTTCGAGACGGAGCTGGAGGTCACCGGCGGCGAGCACACGGTGACCGTGGAGTTCTACGAGCGGCGGGGCGTGGCCCTGCTCCGAGTCTCCTGGGAGCGGGTGCTGCCGCCTGCCTCCACGGAGGTGACCTGGCTGGCCGAGTACTTCGACAACCCCATCCTGGCCGGGCGTCCGGTCCTGGTGCGGATGGACCGGGGCATCGACTTCAACTGGGGGCTGGACTCGCCCGCGCCGG